>NZ_DASUBE010000160.1:0-46883 GCF_035763405.1 Edaphobacter sp. | reverse complement strand
CTTCGCAATCTTTTCCTGCTCGGGCGATGTGAAGAAGATGACCGAGCGGTAGGACGTGCCCACGTCCGGTCCCTGCCGGTTCAACTGCGTCGGGTCGTGAACGACGGAGAAGAACACGCGCAGCAGCGTGCCATAGCTGATCTGTGCCGGGTCGAAGACCACCTTCACCGACTCCGCATGTTCCGTCGTCTCCGAAGAGACCTGATCGTAGGTCGCCGTCGCCGCCGTCCCACCCGAGTAGCCCGCCGTCGCGTCCACCACGCCCTTCATGTGCTCGAAGGTCGTCTGCACACCCCAGAAGCATCCGCCGGCAAACACTGCCGTCTCGTGCGTGGTCGTGCCATGCGGCTCGTCGAGCGCTGGAGCCGGAATCGGCGCCTTCCGCGCTGCTTCTACACCCATCAACGTCCCCATCGTCAGCCTCCTGCCGCCCGCAATCACCAGCCAGGCAGCCAATACCAGACCCAATCCAACCAATCCCGTCCTGATTCCTGCTGTCATCGCGTCGCTCCACCTATACGACGCGCCAAATTCCGCGTAGGTTACATGCTCGAAGTCCGGAGCCGGTCGAGCATCTCGCTCACCGTTAATCCCAGCACCGGGTGGATCATCCCGGGAGCAATCTCAGCCAACGGCCCGAGCACAAATTCACGTTCAGCGATCGCCGGATGCGGCAAGGTCAACTCTTCGGTATTCATCACCGCATCGCCGTAAAGCAGCAGGTCGAGATCGATCACGCGAGGTCCCTTCGGCGCGGCAGCATCGCGCACACGCCCCATCGCCCGTTCGATGGCCAGCAGCGCGCGTATCAACTTCTCAGGCGGAAGCTCCGTCTCCAGCAGCAACGCCCCATTCAGGAACCGAGGCTGCGCCGTATATCCCACAGGCTCGGTGTCATAGAACGAAGAGACCGCTCGCACCTCGCCCAGCGTGCCCAGCCGTTCGATGGCCTCGCGCAAGTTGGCCTCACGGTCGCCCGCAGCAGAATTCAGGTTAGATCCCAGGGCAATCGCCGCCAGCCCCTTCGCGCGCTCCACAGCCACAGGCTACACGGCCACCGGATGCAAGTTGGCCGTCACAGGCTTCGGTTCGGCAACCTCATCGTAGCCATGCGCCAGCTCCCACGCCGAGCGGTCGCGCATCAGCCGCTGCACCAGCGCGGTATGCATGGCATGGCCCGCGCGCTCGGCCACGACTGTTCCCTGAATCCTGCGGCCAGCGAGAGCCAGGTCGCCAATCAGGTCCAGCACCTTGTGCCGCACAAACTCATCAGGAAATCGCAGCGGCCCATTCTCCACCCGCTGCCGCGAGAGGATAATCGCGCACGCATCGGAGGCTCCGCGAATCAGCCCCATATTGCGCAGCATCGCCTCATCTTCTTTGAAGCCGAAGGTGCGCGCCGGTGCAATCCATTTCCCGTAGTCGCCCGTCGCCAGGTCGCCGGTGAAGGTCTCGTAGCCAATCGGCTGCGGAAAGTCGATGGTGTACCGTATCCCATACCCGTGGCCCGGATACACGCCGATGAACTTCGACCCTTCGCGCACCTCGACTTCCTTCAGGATCTTCAGGTATTCCCGTTTGCGCCGTTGCTGTTTGAGGCCGACTGACTCGAACGCGCGCACGTAGGGCAGCGAGCTACCGTCAAGGATAGGGACTTCCAGGTTATCGACCTCGACGATGACGTTGTCCACGCCGACGCCGATCAGCGCCGAGAGCAAATGTTCAGTCGTCGAGATCAGCACGCTTTGCCGCATCAGGCTGGTCGCATAGCTAACCTTGGCAACGTTGCGCCCCACGGCAGCGATCTCGAAGTTGTCGAGGTCGGTGCGGCGGAAGACGATGCCCGACCCGGCAGGTGCAGGAACCAGCCGCATCGAAACAGGGGCACCGCTGTGCAGGCCGACGCCCGTGAACTCAATCTCCGAGCGAATCGTCCGCTCAAAATGAGCTAGCTGTGCCACCAGACCTGTTCTCCGGTAGAATTCATCTTTTCTAGGCTACAGTTCCGTTACAAAATGTCGATGTGTCAAATTTGCCACACTTGTTGATTGAACCGGCTCCTTTTAGCCTCTGCAAATATCTGCATAAACTATTTGACTGCTATAACATACGCCAATGGACCCGCAAGCCATCCTCAAGACCGTCAAAGCCGAGCGTACCTGGATGCGCACCCATCTGCGCGAGCTGGTCGAGCAGGAGTCGCCAAGTGAAGACAGACAATCAGTTAATGCTGCCGCCTCACTCGTCGAAGACTGGGCGTTTGGTCTTGGCTTTCGCGCAAAGCGCCATCCCGGCAAGAGCTTTGGCGACATCTTTGAGCTGAATCTCACTCCATCTCCTTCAAAACAAAAGCCGGTGCTTTTGCTGGGTCATCTCGATACTGTCTGGCCCCTGGGCACACTGAAGACGATGCCGTGGCGCGAAGAAAGGAGACGCTACCGGGGCCCGGGTGTGCTGGACATGAAGGCCGGGGTCGTCATGGCACTGGCAGCCGTAAGCGCATTGAAAAAGTTGAAGTTAGAAAGAAACGTCACGCTGCTGTTGAACAGCGAGGAAGAGGTCGGCAGTCCAGTTTCCCGGGCCATCACCGAGAGGCTGGCAAAAAAATCTTCAGCCGTCTTCGTTCTCGAACCTGCGCAGGGTCTTGCATACAAGACCGCGCGCAAGGGCGTGGGGTACTACGAGATCGAAGTCAAGGGCGTTGCAGCGCACAGCGGCGTGGACTTCGAGCGTGGCCACTCGGCCATTCTGGAGCTTGTAAAGCAGATCCAAACCATCTCCGGCTTCACCGATCTGAAACGCAAGCTGACGGTGAACTGCGGCGTCTGCTCCGGCGGCACGCGGTCGAACGTCATTGCGGAGAGCGCCCGTGCCGAGGTCGATGTCCGCATTGCGAAGGCCGCCGATGCTGCCTACGTCGAAAAGCTCTTTCGCAAACTCAAAGTCTCGGACCCGCACTGCAAGCTCATCATCACCGGCGGCATCAACCGTCCACCGATGGAGCGCACGGCGGGCACGATTGCGCTCTTCCGGCAGGCGCGTGAACTGGCCCGCGACCTGGGCTTCGATCTGGACGAGGCCGCGACGGGAGGCGGCTCGGACGGCAACTTCACGGCGGCGCTCGGCGTGCCGACGCTCGACGGCATGGGCGCGGTGGGCGAAGGCGCGCACGCGGCGCACGAGTCGGTCTCGATCGAGCATCTCGTTCCACGCACGGCGTTGCTTGCCGCGATGATTGCCCGCGTCTCCTAACGGTTCAGTCCAGCGCGGGCTTCCGTCAGCAGGGCCACGGTGCGGGCGACCGGCAATCCAACCACGTTGAAGTAGCAGCCTTCGATGCGCGGAATCCAGCGTGCGGCGTGACCCTGGATGCCGTAGGCTCCGGCTTTGTCCATGGGTTCGCCGCTGGTGATGTACCTGGCAATCTCGGCATCGGTCAGGACGTTGAATGTGACCTGCGTGATCTCGACTGCGCGCACAATGCCCTTGCGCGTAATGGCGGCAAGGCCGGTAAGCACGGCATGGGTGCGCCCGCTCAGCATCTCCAGCATGCGCCGCGCGTCGGCGGTGTCGACAGGTTTGCCCAGAATGTGTCCGTCACACACAACGCAGGTGTCGGCCCCGAGCACGAGGAGCGGATCGTCCTCGGTGTCTTCCTGCTGCCTGCGTGTCCAGACGGCCTGCGCCTTCTCTTCGGCCAGACGCTGAACGTAGGCGGCGGCCGTCTCGCCGGACAGCACCTCTTCATTCAAATCGGCAGACTCGAAGCTGAACTCGACACCGGCTTGCGACAGCAGTTCACGACGGCGCGGCGAAGCGGAGGCAAGGATGAGCATGGCACGAGACTACGGTACCGTGTCCGTTTCAGCAATGCAGCGCGCAGCCTGCTGGTGTGGTGAGTCCTAAATTCGTTTCACGTGCCAAAGGGCCAAAGGCCCGTTCTATACCAGCCTGGGGCAACGCCCCAGGTGATGTTGCAGCATAAAACCAAGGGCTGAAGGCCCGCCCTATCGTGCGCCGAACTTCGGACTCGCCACACTAGAAGGGAAGATGGAAGACGATACCGGAGCTAACGGACTTGACTGGATAGTTGTGCCTGCCGGTTCCGAAGGGATTGATGGCGCCATAGCCAAACTCAACCAACCGGAAATCCATGACGGGCAACAGTGTGATGTCAACACCGGCATAACCCATGTACTGGAAGTTTGTTGTGAGGCCGATCTTACCGCTTGGATTATCGACGAGGTTGATAGCGGAATTATTGTTAATGCCGTAGTCCGTTCTGGCGACACCAGCGGAGGCCTGTAAGTAAGGTCGAATGGGTACCCAGCGCGTATGAAAGACAGCACGGAGACCACCGAGGCCCGAATAAAGCCGCCCGCCGGTGCCGTTGGCGTAAGTCTCCGCTCCTCTTGTCGTGGTGGAGAGTGTACCGCGCGCATCGACGCCGAGTTTTACGTGACCGAGATTAAGGAAGTCGTAGTAACCGCCGAACGTTCCGCCGAGGAGATTGACGCTGTCATTGTACGTAGGGCAGAAAAGCACGATGCTTGGGTTGCACGGCGGAATCGCCGGCGAGTTCTTGATGCCGCTGAGCTGGTTGACCGTGAAGGTTCCATAAACGGCAGCCTGCGCGTGTGCGGTGGATGCGGCAAACGTGGCAAGGGCGGCGGCCGCCAGGAAGAGAACTGCTCTCTGGAGATTCATGTGCCGTTAGTTTACTAGTTTGGCGGCTTTTCTGGGGAGAGTGCAAAGGAAACTTCGTCCACTCATGGCAGGCGCAGCACCAGTCCCGTGGTGAAGATTTTGGCGTTGACCGAGTTGCTGGTCACGGCACTGTAGTCGAATTCGACGATGCGCCAGTCGATGCGAGGCAGGATCGTGGTGTCGATGCCTGCGATGAGCTGATAGTTCAGATGGTGCGAGCTGGACCCGCCGCCGCTCAGACTGGCGATGCCGACCAGCGCCTCTCCATAGGGCCGAAGGGGAAAGACGGGTGGCTTGATGGCAACGCGCGGGCCGATGGCTCCGGTGTTGAACGTGGTGCCGTTGTGCGTAAGAAACGAGCCACGAAGGTCCGCGCCCAGGTTCAGGATGTAACCCTTCTGCCAGTAGGCGCCGAAGAGCGGACCGTACAGCGTGGAGGAACCGGGATTGAGCTGTGCCCCGCTGAATCCGGCATAGATGCCGACCTGCGCGGAGGCTGCGGCTGAGAAAAAGATGGATACAACGGCAACGACAATCAGGAGACGCGAATTTATTTTCATGGGAGGGCCTGCCATCTGCTGAATCTATACGATGCAAGACCTTGTGCGGCAGTTGGATAGCAAGAAGCGCCTGCGCTGGATGCTATACTCGGCAGAACTTACCGCCTCATGGCTGGACCAGGCCCACGGAATGCTCTTCAAGGCTCGCAGCGCAGCTGTCTATGGAATCGACGCGCACATTATCGATGTGGAAGTCGATTATTCGGGCGTTAAGTTAGACAAGGAAATCTTCAGCACTGTCGGGCTGCCGGACGCAGCCGTGCGCGAGAGCCGTGATCGCGTGCGCTCCGCGATTAAGAACTCCGGCTTCGACATTCCCGCCACCCGCATCACGATTAACCTTGCCCCGGCCGACCTGAAAAAGGAAGGCTCCGGCTTCGACCTGCCCATAGCAATCGGGATTCTGGGCGCATATGGCGCGCTGGTGAAAAAAGACCTGGGCGACTTTCTGCTGGTCGGCGAACTGGGGCTCGACGGTACGCTGCGCGCCGTGCAGGGAATGCTGCCGATCGCGGTCGCAGCGCGAGCCGAGGGCATCGCCAATCTGGTGGTTCCGGCAAGCAACGCCCGCGAGGCTGCCGTGGTCGAGGGCGTCAATGTCTTCCCGGTCACGAGCCTGCTGGAGGTGCGCGAGCTGCTGAATGCCTCGGCACTGGGTGCGGCGAAGGTGCAGCCGCTGCGTGTGGAGGCCTCAAACCTGCTGAACGAGATGCAACAGTTTCCCCATGACTTCAAAGATGTGCGCGGACAGCATGTGGCCAAGCGCGCGCTCGAAGTCGCCGCAGCGGGCGGGCACAACATTCTGATGATCGGCCCCCCCGGCTCAGGCAAGACGATGCTCGCCAAGCGTCTGCCGTCGATCCTGGCTCCATTGCGCTTTGAAGAGGCGCTGGAGACGACGAAGATTCACTCCGTCGCGGGCGTGCTCGACGCCGAGCAAGGCCTGGTGATGCATCGCCCGTTCCGCTCGCCGCACCACACCATCTCCGACGCCGGACTGATTGGCGGCGGCATGATGCCGCGTCCCGGCGAGGTCTCGCTCGCGCACAACGGGCTGCTGTTTCTGGACGAACTGCCGGAGTTTCCGCGCAACGTTCTTGAGGTGCTGCGCCAGCCGCTCGAAGACGGCATGGTGACGATCGCACGCGCGGCCATGAGCCTCAACTTTCCAGCGCGGTTTATGCTCGCCGCGGCAATGAACCCCTGCCCCTGCGGCTACTTCAACGACAAATCGCGCGAGTGCATGTGTACGCCGCCCATGATCCAGCGGTATGTCTCGAAGGTGAGCGGACCGCTGATGGACCGCATCGACATTCATATCGAGGTCCCGGCGGTGCAGTATAAAGAACTGCGCGGCGGCGCGGCGGCTGAAGGCTCTGAGCAGATACGCGCACGGGTGCTGGCGGCACGCGAGCGCCAGCATGAGCGGTTCAACCGAAATGGCGAAGCGGCGAAGGCCACGGCAAAGGGAGCTGCGCGGCAGGTCTTCGCCAACGCCCAGATGTCCACTCAGCAGATTCGCGCCCACTGCGAGCTTTCGCCGGACGCCGAGCGACTGCTGGAGCGGGCGATGCAACAGCAGGGCTTGAGCGCCCGGGCGCACGACCGCATCCTGAAAGTAGCCCGAACGGTCGCGGACCTGGAGGGTGCCATGGACATCTCGGTCAAGCATATCGCCGAGGCGATCCAGTACCGGACACTCGACCGCAGCTATTGGTCCTAGGCGGATATATTCCTTCAATTTGTTGTGTATAAATGGCTTACGATAGAGTTCTTTGAGAATTCTTGATTTTTGAGAAATTTACAATCCCATTTCTGGAATACTGGCGCAGGTGCGATTCCCAAAATAAGTATTGACCGAAGCACCGATACAGGGTACCTTTCAAGAAGCCCAAATACTGAAGGAGCGCCCTGAAGCTGAGGCGTCGAGAGTAGCGGGCGAAAGATTTCGGTCAGAACGACTTTGATTCATTGGTCTGTTTCACGCCCAGGCGCAGCGAGCGCGGAACTCTACGGAAGAGACAGGTTCTGGAAGATGCCGGTTCAATCTGGCAGGTGAGACTATCTCTGCGTCATTGCAAGGATTTAGACGTTGACAATAAGCAGTTTGTCGGAATAAAAGAAGAATCCCTCGGGTCTTTTCTTGCGTCTAAAAGATGTACGGCAGCGGCCGGAAAGCCCGCCGAAAATTTTGAAATGTTTTTGAGGCTTGTGAGCGCAAGTAGACGCTATGTGGCCTTGGAGATGAAAGGAAAAACTTATGCGCTCAGACCTTATTTTCGGAGCACTTACCCACGTAAACAATCGCTATCAGCTGTGCCAGTTGGCGTCGAAGGCGACGCGCAAGCTGCACAAGCCGAATACCCGTCTACAGGACACGACCAATGACGTTCTGGATCGCTTCCGTGACACGGTTCCGATGAGCGACTCCAGCGAAATCGTAGAAAAAGTTCAGGTACAGGAACGCCGCGCGGCTTAGCGCGGCTGTTCCCCTTTGCTTTCAAAACATTCCACTCACCATACTGCCATCCTTCCGCCGTATCGGCACTTCATTCCATATTTTGGCCCCCGCACGACCCCTCTCACCCGTAGCCTCTGCCAAACTGGTACAGTCAAGCAGACCCCGCCTCAGCTCCACCCCCTCCAAAAATTCAAATTCCAGATCAATTCAGGTAAAACATGACAATCTCTGAACTCAAAGAGCACAACATCGCGGAGCTGGGTAAGCTCGCGCGTGGACTCGACATCGCCGGCACCAGCGGCCTGCGCAAACAAGACCTCATCTTCAAGATCCTCCAGGCCCAGAGCGAAAAAGAAGGCCACATCTTTGCCGAAGGCGTCCTCGAAATCCTGCCCGACGGCTACGGCTTCCTGCGCTCGCCCGACTACAACTACCTGCCCGGCCCGGATGACATCTACGTCTCACCGTCGCAGATCCGGAAGTTCGACCTCAAGACCGGCGACACCATCTCCGGCAACGTCCGTCCGCCGCACGAGGGCGAAAAGTACTTCGCGCTGGTCAAGATCGAGGCCATCAATTTCGAGTCTCCCGAGGAGACGCGCAACAAGATTCTGTTCGACAACCTCACGCCGCTCTATGCTGAAGAGCGCGTCAAGATGGAGACGGTGCGCGAGAACATCTCCGGCCGCGTCATGGACCTGCTCACCCCGGTCGGCAAGGGCCAGCGCGGTCTGATCGTTGCGCCGCCGCGCACCGGCAAGACGATGCTGCTCCAGGCTATCGCCAACTCCATTACGTCGAACCATCCCGAAGTCGTGCTGATCGTGCTGCTCATCGACGAGCGCCCGGAAGAAGTCACCGACATGCAGCGTTCGGTGAAGGGCGAAGTCATCAGCTCTACGTTCGACGAGCCCGCTGCCCGCCACGTGCAGGTAGCCGAGATGGTCATCGAAAAGGCCAAGCGCCTGGTCGAGCACAAGCGCGACGTAGTCATTCTGCTCGACTCGATCACCCGCCTTGCACGCGCCTACAACACCATCGTTCCGCCGTCGGGCAAGGTGCTCTCAGGCGGTGTCGATTCGAACGCGCTCCAGCGGCCGAAACGCTTCTTCGGCGCGGCCCGCAACATCGAAGAGGGCGGCAGCCTGACCATCATCGCCACCGCGCTGGTCGATACCGGTTCGCGTATGGACGAGGTCATCTTCGAGGAGTTCAAGGGCACCGGCAACATGGAAGTCATCCTCGACCGCAAGCTGGTGGACAAGCGCGTCTTCCCGGCCATCGACATCCAGCGTTCGGGCACGCGAAAGGAAGAGCTGCTTATTCCGAAGGAAGACCTGCAGCGCATCTGGATTCTGCGCAAGGTGCTCAACCCGCTCTCGCCCGTCGAAGCCATGGAACTGTTGACCGACAAGCTGGCCAAGACCCGCAACAACCAGGAGTTCCTGCACAACATGAGCTCGATCTAAACCGAACGCCTTCGAAGGCAGGTGCCATTCTCCTGAGGGTGGCACCTGCAAAAATATCAGGTCGAAAAGATCACGCCTGCTCTTTTTGCACGCTTCAATCCGGCCAATAGTTCTTCTCGCGTCGGAGGATGTCCTTCTCGAAGTGAGGTCAAAACGTCATCCCAAAGTGTATGCCGCACGTTAGGTTCGCCCATGCTGTAGCCTTTTGTGCCCCGTTCGAAGGGGTATATCAGCCACGTGACTTCAGCATTACCTTCGGGCACGGTGGGCAGCTTTGGCATAGCTTCGAAGAAGGTAGAATCAACGGCAACAAAGAATCGCTTTCCCCAACGGCGGAACACAGGTACCTTCAGCGATAATTGCGGCATGAGTCGCTTCTGTGCCGAAGATCGAAAGTCCGGTCTGCGCCGTCCATTCGCGTCGTTCTCACCCGTTCGAAGATAGTGCTCAAATGGCCCTCTGGTGCTCTTACCCGATATATAAACTGCCTGCACTTCGACAGCAGCGAAATCGATCGGGTCATTCTTCTCGTCCAATAATGCGACAACATAGTCGATTTTCCCGATTTTCCGGCCACTCTCTGGTATTTCCAGCAGCCGAACTTCGGGTACTGCCAAAACTCGTCTGTTCGGACCAAACGCAGCACGCCCAGCATCAACAAAAATTCGTCCAGCCTCTCTGAACCTTGACGGACATACGACTGTCGCGACTGAACCGTCGGAGTATGAGCAGATGCCGAGCGGACTCGTTTTACTTTGCTTCGTACAAGGCTGTTCCAAAAAGGGACACTTCGTATTTCTACGCACATTTTCCTCGATACGAATCGAGGTATCATGACCGAAGATTTCGGCTATTTGGAGAAGTGACATGCAAACGATCCTTGACGATTTTCGATTGACGGTTCCCTCGCCGATTGTAAACGTAGCGACTGTTCGCCACCTTTCTCCATTTCGCTATCCGGGCGGGAAGACATGGCTTGTTCCCAAAGTCTTGTCAGGGTTACGGAGCCTTGCTGCGAAACCTCTTGTATTTGTTGACCCCTTTTTAGGAGGCGGAAGTGTTCCCCTAGCCGCTTTGATAGAAGGCTGCGTCGAGCGCGTAGTACTTTGCGAGATAGACCCGGCAGTAGCGTCTGTATGGAAGGTAATCTTCTCACCCGACTACCGGAAGCTATGTTCGTTGATTTTAAACTTTGATATAAGTCGTGAGAAGGTTCTCGATGTCATCTCACGGGAGCCACGTACAGCCTTAGATCGGGCATTCCAAACCATCGTCCGCAATCGCACGTTCCGGGGGGGGATTCTCGCTAATGGAGCAAGCCTTGTAAGGATTGGGGAAAACGGACGCGGTGTGGCCTCACGCTGGTATCCGGAGACGCTAGTCAAACGGATTCAATTACTTCATGGATATACTGACCGGGTCTCCTTCATTGAAGGAGATGGCATGGAGGTTCTGAAACGGTTTGCGCCGGATCCAACGGCTTTTATCTTTATTGACCCCCCTTACACCGCTGGAGCAGGCAAAAGAGCAGGCTCAAGACTTTACGACCATAGTGACCTGGACCATGAAGCGATATTCTCGACATTGGCGGGAGGCCGTGCGCAATTCATGATGACTTATGACGACGACCTTGATGTGCTACGGATGGCCAAAATAAATGGCTTTATCCTACAACACATCGCCATGAAGAACACTCATCATCGTTGCATGAATGAATTGCTCATAACACGTTCCTGACTCAAAAGGCACTTTAGCGTTGCAGGCGCGGCCTTCGGGTCGCGCCTTTTATTTTTGGCGCGATGCGCACTTTTATGTCATTTCTATAGCTTTTTGCGTCCGGAATTGCAGAGGAATGCGTATAGGAAGTTGAGCGCGCCTGATGAGAGTGGACGAGCAGGGCTTTCGCGGGTTGGTAGAGGAGCACCAGTCAATGGTGTTTTCCATCGCGCTTCGTATCTTGGGAGACCGTGGAGCAGCGGAGGAAGTTGCGCAGGACGTCTTTGTCGAGCTGCATCAGGCGATGGCGAGTCTGGAATCGGAGGAGCATGTGCGGTTCTGGTTGAGGCGCGTGGCCTCACACCGCTCGCTGGACTCCCTGAGACGGCGGCGCGTGAGACCGGAGGCGTTTGCCGAAGAGTGGACAGAGCAGCACGTCGTCACGAATGCGCGGATGCATGCTGGCGATGTGATGGGAACACGATTGGAGCGGATGCTGCTGTCGTTGCCGGAGCAGATGCGCGCGGCGGTGGTGCTGAGGTACCAGGAGGAGATGAGTCCTACAGAGATTGCCGGTGTTCTGTCGCAGCCGGTGGCAACGGTGAAGAGTAATCTACAGCGCGGACTGGAGATGCTGCGGCGCAAGGCCGAGGTGGTGTTGAAGGAGTTTGTTCGTGAGTGATGAAGTTGAGCAGCGATTGAAGAACGATCTGGAACGTGTGGCCGCGCCGGAGGGCTTTGCGGACCGCGTGATGGAGCGCGTTCGAGCGAAGGAGCACGCGCGGCTGCGCCTGATGCCCCGCCGGATGATGCATGTCTGGCAGGCCATCGCCGCCGTGGCATTGATTGCCGTTTTCTTGGGCGGTGTGGAGGCAGTACACCGGCGGCAGGAGCAACGACGAGCAGAGGTCATTCAACGGCAGTTTGAACAGGCGATGGAGATTACGCAGAGAACGCTCGATGGAGTAGGCGAGCGCGTCAGCGAGGCAGGCGTGAAGCACGACAAGGGGGAACGATGAAGGCACGGATGAGGTGGGCAGGGAAGGGAATAACGATGGTGGCGGCTATGCTTTTTATTGCCGCGCCGTTTCAGGCGTTGGCGGCGCCTCCGCAGCAGAAGGACGAATTGTTTGCCGGTGCGGAGAAGTTTGCAAAGAACGCGAAGTCGTCGACCGAGGTGAATCTGGACAAGAACATGCTCGGCATG
Source organism: Edaphobacter sp. (assembly GCF_035763405.1). NCBI lineage: Bacteria > Pseudomonadati > Acidobacteriota > Terriglobia > Terriglobales > Acidobacteriaceae > Edaphobacter > Edaphobacter sp. The sequence goes on along the minus strand of NZ_DASUBE010000160.1, from coordinate 34,763 downwards.
GCGAGCAAGTTTACCGATGACGACAAGGAAGCGTCCGATCTGACGAAGAAGCTCGACTTCGTGATTGTGCGTGACTACGAGTATGACAAGCCAGGCCAGTACAACATGGCGGACGTCGAAGAGTTCCGGAATCGCCTAGATAACGGTGGCTGGTCGCACGTGGTGAAGGAGAGAAGCGCGACCGAGAGCACGGACGTCTGCATGAAGACCGACAGCGAGGGAGTGACCGAACTGGTGGTCATCGACGCCGAACCGAACGAGCTGACGTTTGTGCATCTGAAGGGGCACATGTCGATGAGCGATCTCGAAAAGGCCGGCAGCAAATACGGCGGCTCTCAGAAGAAGGACGCGAAGCTGAAAGCGAAGGTGAAGTGATGCGCCGGCTCGGAGGGTTGTTACTGATTGCAGTCGGCGTGGCGTTGTTGGTGGTCACGAACGTCGATGCGTCGGGGAGGAACTCAAAGAGCTTCGACGCGATGGTGACGGCGTTGAGCGCACGATACGGAGTCCAGCCGAAAAAGATTCCGCTGATGTGGATGGTGAGCCTCTGCGCACGAGGCGCAACACACGGTGGTGTGCGGGGCATGAGGATCGTCCAGTTTGAGCACTTCGGCACGGTTGCCGACAGGGACGAGTTCGACGCGATCGTGCAATCCAGGCTGGGCGCCGACTGGACACCGACGGTCCGCGAGCGCGAGTCGAACGGCGAAGAGTCGCTCGTGTATACGCGCGAAGCCGGACGGCTGACGGAGTTTGTCGTGATTGATCTGGACCACAACGAGCTTGATCTGGTACGGATGGAGATGAATCCCCAGCAGCTTGCGCAATGGATCAATCAGCGAGAGCGGGTCGCAACCCACGATTAGGCCGCAGCCTTCCGGCAGAACCGCCTCGTTGAAGACTGGCCCGAAGGCGCATTCCGCCGTGCTCCCGGCCATTGAGGAAGGTATACTTAGGGGGTATGTCCTCTTCATCTCCCACAACAGGCAAGCGGCCCATGAATGCCCGCCGTCGCTGGAAGGCCGTGACGCGCAAGGCACGCGAGCTGGGCTCGATTGGCTGGGCGCTGGCCTCGACCGGGCACCCGTACATGGCGCACATCGTGCCCATGCGGCGGTGCAACCTGGCCTGCACGTACTGCAATGAGTTCGACGACTTCTCCGACCCGGTGCCTATCGACGAGATGCTGTGCCGCATCGACCATCTGGGACGGCTTGGGACGAGCGTTATCACGATCTCCGGCGGCGAACCGCTGCTGCACCCGGAACTGGACCAGATCATCGCGCGGATTCGCAAGACGGGTGCTATCGCCGGTATGATCACCAACGGCTATCTACTGATGCCGGATCGCATCGAGCGGCTGAACCGCGCCGGGCTCGACCACATGCAGATCTCGATCGACAACGTGATGCCCGACGAGGTCTCGAAGAAGAGCCTGAAGGTGCTCGACAAGAAGTTGCAGATGTTGGCCGAGCATGCAGACTTTCACGTCAATATCAACTCGGTGGTCGGCGGCGGCATCGCCAACCCGAACGATGCTCTGACGGTGAGCGAGCGCGCGCTGGGCCTGGGCTTCAGCTCGACCATCGGCATCATCCACGACGGAAGCGGCCAGTTGAAGCCGCTGGGCGAGGCTGAGCGCACCGTGTGGGACAAGGTCCGCAAACTAACTCGCCGCAGCTACTCGCGCTTCAACCACTTTCAGGAAGCCATCGCCAACGGCAAGACGAACGACTGGCGTTGCCGTGCAGGCGGGCGCTATCTGTACGTCTGCGAAAACGGCCTGGTGCACTATTGCAGCCAGCAGCGCGGCTATCCTGCAACCCCACTGGCCCAGTACACGACGGCCGACGTGAAGCGAGAGTTCCTGACGGAGAAGAGCTGCTCGCCCAGTTGCACGATCAGTTGCGTGCATCAGGTCAGCTACATCGACCACTGGCGCGCGCCGCAGACTTCGCAAGTCACGCCGGGATCTTCGCATGGAGCAGGGGCGCAGGAGCTGGTGCAGATTCGCTAAGCGCGCCCCGCGCTACTTCTTGTGCGCGGTTCTCGACCTGGAAACGGGTCTTGCAACAGCGGGAGCCTCTGCCAGCGCCGTGTCAATGGTCTGATACAGCAGGCTTACGTCCGTCACCTGAGTCCAGTGGTGCGCAGTCACAACAAAGATGGAAGGCGTATGGCTCAGGCCGATCCGTTCACCGAGCGAGCGGTCGGCTTCAACCTCGCGGGTGAACTGCCCGGTCGGGTCGATGACGAAGGGCATCTCGTGCCCATGTGTCTGGAAGTAATGTCGCGTGAAGTTCTGCAGGTCTTCCTTCGACGCAATCGAGGTCTGGTTGGCAAAGACCGCGCCGCGATAAGCCTCCGCCTCCTTCGCGCCGATTTTGTCCTGCATGTAGCGGGCGATCACCGCGGCGTCGAAGCTCCAGATATGCATCCGCAGCGGAAAATCGTGACGGATGAAAGGAATATTGTAGTGCGCGATGGCCTGCTGGACGATGGGAAAGGCATGGGCGCAGGCGGGGCACTCCAGGTCTTCGTACTCGATGACGGCGACGCGCGCTCCGGCTGGAGGCTTCAGTGTCGAGGTGTCCTTGAACTGGTCGCCGGAGTTGGGCGGCGCGGCGGACTGGGCAATCGTTGGAACGGCTGGGATGGCAAGCAGCAGGGCGACGGCAAGGGCGATGCGATTCATTGAGATAAGACGCATAGGAATGTGATTAGTATTTTATCTGAACCCGGAAATTGGGCGAACAGTTAACGAAGATGTCAACAGGAGGCTGCCTGGCAGCCCTGCAATTTCGCAACCGGAAAGGGTGCATGGCACTCTAATAAGGAGCAATGTCAGATATTCAGCCTCGAAATTCAAGCAGAGCAAAGGTGTGGGCCACGGCGCTTGTGTGCTGTGGGCTTGCTTGCGCCGCGTGTGCGCAGAGCACACCTGAACTGCCTTCAGCCCCCGTGCCGCATCCTGCGCCCATCCGGCTGACAGGGGGCGTTCTGGTCGAGCAAGGATCCGGGCAGTCAATGCCGCTCAGTCTGGATGAGGCGATCGAGCTTGGCATGAGGCACAATCTGCAACTGGAGCTTGCGCGGCAGAATCAGCGTGCAGTGCATGGCGAAGTGCTGACAGTCGCCAACAATCTGCTGCCCAGCCTGACTGCAAAAGCAACCACCGGCACGCAGGAGATCAACCTGGCGGCGATGGGCTTCAAGCCCACCTCGCTTGAAGGTTTCGGATTGCCTCCCGGAGCCTTCCACGAGATCGTCAAAGTGAATACCACCTCGGCGCAGTTGAATATGGAGCAACAGTTGTTTAACGTCCCGGCGTATTACATGTACCGCGCGGCGCAGAAGGCGGACACGGTTGCGACCATGACCGAGTTGAACGCCGAAGGCACGGTGACGCTGGGCGTAGGACAGCAGTATCTGCTGGCGCTGGCCGATGCTTCCGAGATTCAGAATGCGCAGGCGCGCGTGAAGGCCGACGAGGTCGCGCTCCAGCAGGCGACCGACGCACACAACGCGGGCGTTGGCACAAACCTCGATGTGCTGCGCGCCAAGGTGCAGTTCGAGACCGAACAGCAGGCCGTCGTGCGTGCCGAGAACACCTTCGCCAAAGACAAGATTGAGTTGAACCGCAGAATGGGCCTGCCCGCCGATCAGGAGCTGACCCTGACCGACAAATCTCCCTACTCGGAGTTTGCCGAACTGCCGCTGGCCGACGCGATGAAGCTGGCCTTTGCGCGACGCAAAGACCTGCTCAGCCTCGAAGCACAACTGGATGTGGCCGAGCGAGCGCGGAAGGCCGTGAAGTTCGAGCGGCTGCCTTCGCTCTCGTTCAACGGCCACTATGGCGTGTTGGGCGAGACGACGGGACTCTATCACGGAGTCTTTGCCGCCGAAGGCAAGCTGAGCGTGCCTATCTTTGAAGAGGGCCAACTGCGCGGCGAGCGTGAAGTGGCGGATGCGCAGGTGAGCGGCCTCCGGAAGCAGATTGCCTCGCTGCGCGTGACGATTGAGTCGCAGATTCGCACTGCAATGCTCGATGTCAACTCGTCGGCGCAACTGGTCAAAGTGGCGCAAAGCAACGTTGACCTGGCGAGCGAAGAGCTTGACCAGGCCAGCCAACGGTTTGCCGCCGGAGTCGATGACAATCTGGCCGTGGTGCAGGCTCAGGCCGTGCTGGCCTCGGCTCAGTCGCAACTGGTCGGAACGCTCTATCAGTACAACGTTTCGAAGCTGGTGCTGGCGCGGAACACGGGTGTGGTGGAGACGCAGTACAGGACCTACCTGGGCAAGTAAATCGACCGTAAATTAGGACGCCTCGATGGTCCGTCCAAAGCTGGAAGTGTGAAACCATAGATGAATGGCTGAGGGTGTGTCACGGTGGTTGCCGGCTGCAGGTGACGCGTTCCAATCGCGTGATTTTCGCTTGTACCAGATTGCGCGGCTGATGGTCATCATCGGTGCGGAGGCGCAGGCGATCGCCGTTGCCTGGCAGGTATATGCCATTACGAACTCGGCTCTCGACCTCGGCTACACCGGACTTGCTCTCTTTCTGCCGGGCCTGTTTCTGATGCTCGCGGCTGGGCATGCGGCGGACCGCTACGACCGGCGCAAAATTATCCTCGCCTGCTACGGATTGCAGATGCTCTGCACGGTGGCGCTGCTTGGTCTTTCGCTGAGCGGAGAGACCGCGTTGCGCGGCGGTCGTGTGTGGCCTATCTACGTGGTGCTGCTCGGCATCGGCATGGGCAGGGCGTTCAGCGGGCCTGCGGCGACGGCGATGCTGCCGAGCCTGGTGCCTGAAGAACACTTCGTCAACGCCGTGACCTGGAGCGCAACCGTCTACCGGACAGCGAACATGACAGGCCCGGCCTTAGGCGGGCTGCTCTTCACGCTTCCTCTCACCGGGTTCCTGGCCCGCTTCAACGGAGCGGCGATTGTCTATGCCTTCACGCTGGTGATGCTGGCTGGGTTCATCGTGCTGGTCGCGATGATTCGCGCGCCGATGGTGCGGGACACGAAGAAGGCGTTTACGTTCAAGACGGTGCTGGCCGGGCTTGAATATGTGTGGCGGACGAAGCTGCTGCTGGGCTCGATCTCGCTCGATCTGTTTGCGGTGATGCTGGGCGGTGCTACGGCTCTGTTGCCTATCTTTGCAAAGGACGTGCTTCACTCCGGTCCGCAGGGTCTGGGCCTGCTGCGTGCGATGCCTTCGGTGGGCGCGCTGGCCGTCTCGCTGATGATGCTGGTGAAGCCGATCAAACGGCGCGCAGGTTGGCTGATGCTGATCTGTGTGGCGATCTTCGGTGTTTCGACGGTTGTGTTCGGGTTGTCGAAGAGCCTCGTGCTGAGCGCCATCGCACTCATTATCGTGGGCGGAAGCGACATGGTGAGCGTAGTGATTCGGGGCAGCATGTTGCAACTGGCCACACCGCCCGAGATGCGCGGGCGGGTGAGCGCGGTGAACTGGCTCTTCATCGGCGCGTCGAACGAGTTCGGTGAGTTTGAGAGCGGCGTAACGGCGCAATGGTGGGGGGCGATTCCTGCCGTTGTCATCGGCGGCATCGGCTCGATTCTGGTGACGGCAGGAGCGGCGGCCTTCTTTCCCTCGCTGCGCGGTGTCGATACTCTGACTGCCGATGAGCTGCTGCAGGCTGACCGCGAGTTGAGCGTGGCTGAGCCTGTAGATTAGAGTGTCCGCACGGAGGATTCTCGGTGAAGACAGGTGTGAAGGCGGCGATTGGGGCTACGGCGGTGCTGGTGCTGGCGGTGGTGGGCGAGGTGGCGTGGTTGCATCACGAGCGGAACGCTCCGATGAAGACGCAGGCCACGCGGCAGGAGGAGCCGATCGACCAGGATGATCTGGTCTTTCTGAAGAAGATGCGGCCTGACACGCCGAAGGACGTGAAGGAGCTGGATGGCAAGACGATCTGGGTCTCGGCGGGCGGGCAGATGGACTACTATCCGTTTGTCGGGCACAGGGTTGAGTACGCGAAGACCTCGGGCACGCTGCTGGGCGCGCAGCCTTTGGTGGTGAAGGACGTCGTCGAGCAGGTGGCTCCGAAGGAGGCGACCTACCGGGTTCCCGGTGGCGATCGGCAAGTGCTGATGGTTTTCACTCTTCCGAACGATGCGAAGGAGTATGCGGTGCCGGTCGGCTACCGTGAGGGGAAGGACTACACCTTCTATACGGACGAGATCTTCTTCTATGACGATCCTCATGTGCTGTACAAGCACTGGGGGCCGGAGATATGGAAGGCTGTCGATGCTCATCAGGTGGTGATGGGGATGAACGAGCGGCAGGTCGAGCTTGCGCTGGGGCAGGTCTCGAAGAGCACGAGTCAGGATTATGGGAACAGGATGGTCGTGTTTGCGAACCTGGGCAAGCCGATGGCCGTGACCTTCGTGAAGAACAAGGTGACGGCGTTTCGGGCTGACCAGGGGTACTAGGGCACCCCCCCATATCTAATACCTAAAATCCTTCAAACAAAGGACTTAGATAGGGGGTATCGATGGGTATCGGCGCACGTTTCGTGCCAAAGAAGAAAGCCCGGCATAGCGCCGGGCTTTCTTCTTTCTTCTGATTTAAGTCTAGCAGGCGTGTCAAGAGTCGAACCCTGCGGCGGTGTTTTGCGTAACGCGGTTGAGATAGGAATCCATATATGGAGACGGCCAAGTCTGTATCGGGGCGGTTCAGGTGGGTGGCTCTGTATGGGCTGTGCTTCATAGGAGCGGCGGCGGCGGTGCGGAGGATTGCGGTGCTGCTGTTTCCTCCTGCGGCTCCGGTGACGGCGGAGTTGGGGAATCTGGATGCGCAGTTTGCTTCGCACGCGGCGCTGACGATGGCGCATATTGTTCCGGCGCTGGTCTTTGTGGTGGTGCTGCCGTTCTGGTTTTCGCGTAGGGTGCGGGCCAACGGTGTTGTGTACCGGAGGGTTTCGTGGGTGCTGCTGGTACTGGGCGCGGTGGTGGGGTTGACTGCTTTGCCGATGGCCGCGCTGCCGGTGGGCGGGGTGACGGAGCAGGCGGCGGTGCTCGTCTTCGATGCCATCTTTTTGTTTTCGCTTGCTCGCGCGTGGATGCTGTTTGTCCGGGGTGAGATGGCGCGGTATCGGGAGTGGATGATGCGGGCCGTCTCGGTGTTGCTGGGGATTGCGACGACACGGCCGGTAATGGGGGTGTTCTTTGCTACGTCGCGGCTGACGCACCTGACGCCGCATCAGTTCTTCGGGATTGCGTTCTGGATTGGGTTTGGGGTGACGTATCTGGTGGGTGAGGCTTATTTGCGGCGGCATCCGGCGGGGGTGTGATTCACCGTCGGATCTGCGCCGTGAAAGATGTCTGATTGGACTTTGTGCGATCCCACCCTTCGCAAAGACGCGAAGGATGGGGCACCCGAGCGTCTGCGGCTGGATTGAGGGAAGCAAAGACGAGGTCATCTCTGCGATCAGGAGAAGCGGCGTTTTGGTTCAGAATATTTGGAAATTGACCTTGACCTTGAGCTCAACGAGGACGGGTTTGCCGTTCTGCATCGCTGGGGTGAATGTGTACTGTTCTACAGCGGCCAAAGCCTGTTCATCCAGCCCCGCCCCGGTAGGATCGGCGATGGAAAGGCGGGTGGCTTTTCCGTCTGGCGTGATCCAGAGATCAACGAGGACCGTTCCGGAATATTTCAGGGCACGAGCGGTGTTGCTGAACTGCGGATTCACAGAGTGTTTCAGTACAGGTGCCGTGATACCGCGGTTCTGCAAAGTATTGACGGGTTTTGATGCGGGTTCAGAGGAGGCCGTGGGTTCTTCGTTAGTGGCGGGGAGAAAGTTCTTTGTTGCGTAGCCCTTCCAATAAGAAGGAAGTAATGGAGCAATCTCGGCTAAGCCATTGGCGAACACGGCGCTAATGGCCTGGGTGTAATCGCCGTTTGGGGGAGCGTCGATGGTGACGTCGACCATCAGGTCGTGATGTGAAAACATGCCTGCTATGGAATAGGGACGCGCTTCACCTTGTTGTCTCGAAACTCAAGAGCGATGCGCCGTCCGGTGAGGATGAGCCGATTCGGTTCGAGGGCCACATGTACGAGTTCAAAGCCGCTGAGTGTGAAAGAGACTGGATTGGAGTGGTCCTTTAATTGGCCGTAGGAATCGAAGTGGAGATCGTTGTTTCTCCAGAAGCCGCGCAAATAGAGAGGCTGATTCATCAGCCGGGCTTTGATGGCGGCTTCGGTGGACTGGGCGCGGGCGGGTGATTGCGCGAAAGGCAGGATGAACAAGAGAAGGGCGAGGGCCGTGGTTCGCATACTTCAGCACTGTACTTGATAACGGTGGTGATGGGGCGGGCTTTCAGCCCTCAGGGGGTTCGGATGGGTCCATACCTGGGGCTTCGCCCCAGGCTGGTATGGAGCGCGCCTTTGGCGCTCTTGACGCTGCGCTTCATGGAGTCCTTTTGCAAACTCTTAAGCAACTTGATTTTGCTGGGATTTTCGTAAGGCTGAAGAGGGTGATGAAAAAGTGTCTCGCCGGGAAGAAAGCGTACCTCAGCGGCTAAAGCCGCGTTGATTTTGCAGCGTTAGCGGCACGGCTGAAGCCGTGCCCTTAAGCAAAACTGACTTTTTCAGCACCCTCTGAAGCCCTGCGCTCCCACCGAAAAGCACAAGGTGTGCATTTTCCCGACACTGTGGTTCGGTGTGACCCAAAACGAAACGCAGATTCCCTTCGGGAATGACAAACAAGAGAGGCAAGAGCAAAGGCAAGAGCAACGGCAAACGCAGATTCCCTTCGGGAATGACAACAAGAAAGGCGAGACGCGGATTCCCTTCGGGAATGGCAAAAAAGTTTGGGAATGGCGAGCAAAAAGGTTCGGGATTGCGTTCTGGATTGGGTTTGGGGTGACGTATCTGGCGGGTGAGGCTTATCTGAGGCGGCATCCGGTGGGAGTGTCTTAGATTCTATGTGCTTTCATCAGCGTGTTTCGTGTGGGGAGAGGGAATACGGGGGTCTCTCCGCTACGGCGGCAAACGCGCCGCCTTCGGTCGAGATGACGTGATGCGGTGGTGGCAGGGAAAGCGGATTCCTTCGCTGCGGAGTGGAGATGCAAACGTGGGCGGCGCATCCTAGAAGGCGTATTTGAGGCCGAACTGGATGATGCGTGGGTTGGTGGTGGTGGAGGTGATGAGGCCGAAGGCGGAGCCGGCGATGAGGTTGTTGATGGGTGGGGCGAAGTTGGCCGTGTTGGTGAGATTGAAGAACTCGGTGCGGAAGCGGAGGGTGCCCCACTCGCGGACGGGGAAGCTGCGTTCGAGAGCGAGGTCGAGGTTGCGCTGGCCGGGGGCGCGGAGGATGCCGACGCCGCAGTTGCCGAAGTCGGTGCCGTCGCCGATGGCGGGGGCGGAGGTGAAGGCGTCGGGGTTGAGGTAGCCGTTGATGCGCGTGAACAAGGAGCCTTTGGTGGCCGGGTTGGCTCCGGTGCATTCGGCGCGGGAGAAGCCGGAGAGGTTGCCGTAGATGCTGCCTGCGCTGACGTCTCCGACGGTGATGGGCGTGCCGGATTGCGCGACGGCGACGGTGGAGACGGTCCAGTCGTTGGCGGCGTAGCGCACGGGGCTGGGTCCGGCTGTTAGCTTCGGCGGCGTGTAGACGAGGCTGAGGACGGCGCGGTTGGCGCGGTCGAAGTCGTCGAGGCCGCGGGCCTGACTCTGGTTGTGCTGATCGTTGGTGAGGAAGCCGAGTTCGAAGTTGGAGAGGCCGCCGGAGCCGCTGGTGGTGTCGAGATTTTTAGACCAGGTGTAGCTCGCGAGGAATTGCAGGCCGTGGGAGAGGCGTTTGGTGACGCTGGTCTGAAGGCTGTTGTAGCGGGAGTCGAAGCTGGTCTGGCAGATGAAGGAGCCTTGCGCGATGCCGCTGTAGGGCAGGCGCTGGACGATGTTTTCGAGCGTGTTGGTGGTCTCGCCGTTGACGGGATGTTCGGGACTGGCGAGCAGGGCCTGGTTGAACTCGATGCAGCCGGGAATGTGCGTGGACTTTGCGCCGACGTAGCCGACTTCAACGAGAAGGTTCTGGGTGAGTTCATATTGCAGGTTCAGGTTGTACTGCTGGATGTAGGGGTCGGAGAGATGCGGGGAGATGGCGGCGAGTGAGAGTCCGCCACCGGGGACGCGCGGGAGGAAGATGGGGAAGGCTGAATTGGGCGGGAGCGCGGGAACGTAGGGATTGGCCAGCGATGCACCGGCGTTCTGCACGCCTTGCAGGCGTTGGAGGAAGGAGAATGGGGGCTGGCCGACGGTCTGCTCGGCGAGGTCTCCGGACATGCGGTCGTAGTAGATGCCGTAGCCGCCGCGCAGGACAAGTAGCGGATGGTTGAAGAGGCGCGCGGCGAATCCGAAGCGCGGCGAGAGGTCGTGGTAGTTGGTGGCCCAGAGGCTGGAGTGTGAGGATTTGACGACGCCTGTGGGCAGCGGACCTTTGTAGTTGGAGGGAAGGATGAAGCCGCTGAGCGAGCCGGAGGGCGGGACGGAGGATGAGGCGATGGAGGGATCGAAGGTGGGGAGCTTGCCCTGGATGTCGGAGGGTGCGCCGAAGATCTCGTAGCGCAGGCCCATGTTCAGGGTGAGGCGCGGGGTGAGCCTGAAGTCGTCCTGCGCGAAGCCGGCGAAGTCGGTGTATCGCTCGTCTTTACGGAAGATGCCGGAGGAGCCGGTGGCGGAGAAGACGTTGCTGATGGTGCTGCCGTTCTGGGCGGCGTTCTGGCCGATGAGCAGGTCGGGCAGACCGCGGAGGTCGAGGAAGCCGTCGCTGACGAAGGGGACGTTGACATCGACCTGGTGGCGTTTGGCTTCGGCACCGAGGCGGAGGCTGTGGCGGCTGCGGGTGACGGAGACGGTGTCTTGCCAGACGTAGGTGTTGGTGTCTTGCCAGTAGAAGGGCTGGCCGGCAGTGCCGATGGTGAAGAGGCCATCGACGGAGAGGCCGGGGGTCTCGGGCAGGCCGGAGGGCGTCGCCATGCCAAGCGCGGCGGCGGTGATGGGCTGAGCGATGACGGCGTATCCGTCGAAGCGCATGTAGCCGAGACGGGCGACGTTGACGAGGCGCGGATTGAAGACGTGCGTGTCGGCGAGGACGAACATGTGGTTCTGGTCGAGCTCGTTGGTGCCCCAGCCGGGGACGGTGGCGCCGAAGGGCGAGAAGGGTTCGCCGGTGGAGGCGCGCGAGTAGAAGAAGCGGCCGCCGAGCTGGTTCGCGGGCGAGACGACGTAGTCGAGGTTGCCGGTGTACTGGTCTTCGCGGTACTTCGCGGGGATGGAGTAGGTGGACTCGCCGATGGGAAGCGAGCCGGGCTGGTCGGGGAGCAGCGTCTGCGGGCTGGGAATGGCGTACTGGCCGTTGGCGAATTTGAAGTTGAGCAGCTTGAGCGCGACGGGGTTGATGTTGGAGCCGTCGCAGGCGACCTGCGTGCCGCCGCCGAAGGTCTGGTAGGCGGAGTTGCCGGGATGGTTGGCGGGGCAGAACTGCGCGCCGAGGGTTTGGGCGGAGCGGTCGTTGGTGAGCTGCGGCAGGATGGCGGTGACGAGTGAGAGGCTCGAGTCGCCGTTGCGCTGCGTGGTGCCCTGGTAGGCGGTGAAGAAAAAGAGACGATCGTGCAGGATGGGGCCGCCGAAGGTGCCGCCGAACTGATTCTGCTTGAGCACGGGACGCGCCTGGCCGTTGCGCTTGGCGAAGAAGTCGTTGGCGTTGAGAGCGTCGTTGCGGAGGAACTCCCACGCGCTGCCATGCCATTGGTTGGAGCCGCTGCGGCTGATGACATCGACGTTGGCCCCCGCGCCGCGACCGTAGCCGGCGTCGTAGCCGCCGGTCTGCACCATGAACTCCGCGATGGTGTCCGGCGCGGGGATCGCCGTTCCCACCTCGGACTGGTAGCCGGAGGCCGAGTTCTGGGAGAGGTTGTTGGCGTCGATGCCGTTGAACTGGATGTTGTTGGAGGTGGTCTTGTTGCCGTTGGCGGAGACGTTCTGGTTGTTGCGTCCGAGTGCGGCGGCGTTGGGGACTTCGACGACGACTCCGGGTGAGAGTGCGGCGATCTGGGTGTAATTGCGGTTGGCGAGCGGAAGCTCCTGAATGGTTTGCTGGTTGACGGCGCGGCCCATGGCGGAGCTTTCGAGCCGGGCCATGTCGGTGACTTCGAGCGTCTCGTTGTGCGTACCGATGGCGAGCCGCAACTCGACGGTTGCTGTTTCGGCTACACCGACCTGCACGGAGACGAGCTGCTTCTGCTCGAAGCCGGTGGATCTGGCGGAGATGGAGTATGCGCCGGGAACAAGGAGCGGGACGCGGAATTCACCGTGGGCCGCGGTGGTGACAGTGCGCGCTGCGCCGGTGGCGTTGTTTGTCACGGTGACTTCGGCCTGCGCCAGGACTGCGCCGGTAGGGTCCATGACTGTGCCGGCGATGGCGCCGGTGCCCGGCGTCTGCGCCTGGATGGCTGCGCCGGTCAGAAGCGCCACTGTAAAGAGAGCCAAGCGGAAGGTGACAGCGCGAAGACAATGCATGATCTCGCCTCAACGGTTGGGAGTTGATTACGAGACAAGTATTTGCCTTGAGCAGGGCGTGAGTTGTCACGGCTTTGTCTGCGTTTCGCACGATGTTTGTCATGTGAAAGAGATGGGCCTGCGACATGGACGCAGAGAAATTATGGCCGCGCCGGAGAGCCGGCGCGGCCATGAGTAAGCAGTGAGGAGTTGTGCGTTGCTAGCTGGCTTTGAACTTGCGCAAAGCAATGCCAGCCGCGCCGAAGAGACCCGTTCCCAGGAGCAGGAGTGAAGAGGGTTCGGGAACCGGGGCTACGCCGCCGGGTCCGGAGACGAGGAAGTACTCCTCGCGGCCGTCATTGACCAGTGGCATGACCACGTGGAACTGCACGGTGTCGGTGGCGGCGAAACTTGCCAGACTGGTGAAGCCGGTCAGGGTGTAATCAGCGTAGCCGTTGCCGTTGCCGCCGCCAGCCGTAGGCGGGACAGGGGTGGCCGGGTCGGCTGAATAGGTATCGACGACCGTACCGTTGATCAACATGGTGAACAGGCTCAACGTTTGGGTTACGCTGGTCTGGTTGACATCGACGCCGATCTCTAACGCGTTCCCAGGTCCCAGAATCGACTGAATTTGAGAGACAGTATAGACCGGCGAAAGCGAATCGTAGGAACTGGCCCCCGACGGGAAGATGGTTTCAGGGAAAACCCCGTTATTGCATGAGGGATCGCCGATGACGCAGGGATTGTTGACTGTCTGCTGAAGTTGATGGACAACCGTGACCGGAGTAAGGGTCAGGGTGTCCGCATAAACTGTGGTAGCACTGGCAACGAGAAGTACCGCTAGTGCTAGTCCGAGATTTCGCATGTTGAATCCTCCTAACGAACCGAATACTTGGCCGACGGTTTCCCTGAACGTTCGGGGAGGAGGGAATCGTTACCGTGATGAATGCACGAACATGGCCAAAGAGGAGGAATTCGAGGTGTTGAGAGGAGCAGAGAGGTCTGGAGGAGACGCGGGGCTAATATGCCGCATTGTCAGCAAGTTATCGAAGGCTCTGCGAATCAGGAGGCGGGCATGTTTCGGGCACGCGAAAAAAGCGTACAGTGGCCAGTTTTGAATGTGCAGGATGTTGCAAGAAAATAGAACGGACTTGCCCAAACCTATCCGTTGTGAGTGCTGCTGGTGAGCATGGGATTTTAGGAAAGGTCTGTAAGTATAGAAGATTTCCACAGGGGCTAAAGAGGGTAATGAAAAGTGTCTCGCCGGGAAGAAAGCGTACCTCAGCGGCTAAAGCCGCGTTGATTTTGCAGCGTTAGCGGCACGGCTGAAGCCGTGCCCTTAAACAAAACTGACTTTTTCAGCACCCTCTAAAGCCCCATTCAAAATAGGTGGTTTGCGGCACGGCTGAAGCCGTGCCCTTAACAAAAGCAGGACTTCATCAGAGTCTTCCTAGAGCGGGGTCAAGGGCAATGGCGGAGGGAGAGGGATTCGAACCCCCGTTGGACTTTCGCCCAAAGCGGTTTTCAAGACCGCCTGTTTCAACCGCTCACACATCCCTCCGCGTGAGGGGTATCGATAGTTTAGCAGGGCTGAAAATCATCAGACAGGTTCACTGTGGGGAAAATGGTGTGGGATCTGCAATCTCTGCTTGCGCGAGGTTGTATGTGAGGTTGGACTGTTCCGGCTTCTCCACGGCCTTGCGTTTGTGCTCCGGGGTGGATGCACAAGCGCAAGGTCGTGTTGATGCCGTTCAGCCGCCAACTCACCTCAGATCACGGCCAGATCTGCGTTTCGGAGATGGCATTTACATTGTCGATATTGGTGCCATAGCAGACATAGCGTACATAGCGCGCGGTGACACCGCTGGAGAACGTGTAGGTCTCAAGCGCATTGCTTGTTCCGCTGCTGTTGACGCCGCTCAGCGCGGTTGTCCAGTTCGTGCCGTCGGTCGAGGTATCGACATCGAACCACGTCGAGCGCGTATTGCCCAGATACCATGCAATCTTCACCGAGTGCACCGTCTGGCTGCTGCCCAGATCGTATTGCGCATAAGCGGAGTTGCTGCCATTGGTCGTCGATTGCCAGTACGTGTTGTAGTTCCCGTCGATCGTTGTGGCCACGTTATGACCACCGCCGTCATCGCCGCTCTCGGAGGTCGCAGCGATTGCAAGCCCGCTGCTGCCGCCGGTCGTGATCGATACATTGTCGAAAGTGCTTGTGTTGAGCACTGTGTTGTTATGCGATGAAACGGCCAGCCCGGCAGTCGCGTTGGTGGCCATCGTCACGGTAGCTGTGCCAAGCTGTGTCCAGGTTGTGCCGTCCGGCGAAGTCGATGCCGTGAAGGTAGAGCCGGATCTCGCCAGCCGCACCCAGTATGGGGCCACTGGCCCCGTGGTCTCGGGACCATTCGTGGCGCTCGCTCCTGTTGTCGTGCGGTATTGCAGGCTCACTCCCTTTGCCGGTGTGACATACACGCCTACATAGGTCGAGCCCGCAGCTGTCGTCTCGCGGATCATCACGCCTGCCTTGGCCCAGGAGTTGGTGTTCTGCTGTGTAGCGACGCGTGCCGTAATCGTGACGTTGCCATTGGCCGCCATGTACGCATAGTTGAACTGGTCCGCAGTGCCATAGATGTCGGCGCCGCTTCCACTCACGGTGAATGTGGGGCTGCTGTAGCTTGCGCTGCCCGCAACACCTGGTCCACCGATGTCCGTGTCCGACCATCCGCTCGGCAATGTTCCGCCGGTTGTGATGGTGTAGGTTGCGCTGGTCACAGAGCTGTCCGCATAGCCCGATTTGTAGGCGATGGCCTTCAGGGTAGTCGTGCTGCTGATGTTCACAGCGCCGGAGTAGACCGTTCCATTGGTTTCGCTCGGCGTGCTGCCGTCGGTTGTGTAACGAATGGTTGCGCCGCTGGTGCTGCTCGTCATCGTCACCGACTGCGCGCTGCTGTACGTGCCGCCGGCAGGGTTGAAGGTTGGGGCCGCGGCTGTCGGTTCTGTCGAGACCGTCAGGTTCACTGTAGCCGTCTGAGCGACAGTGCCCATCGACGTTGCCAGGATGGTGAGCGGGTAGGTGCCGGCTGGTGTGGAACCTGCGGTCTGCACTGTCATGGTAGAGTCGCCACCGCCGGAGATGGTGACTGGGCTGAAGCTCGCTGAGGCTCCGCTGGGCAAGCCTGAAACACTCAGTGCAACACTGCCGGCGAACGCTCCCTGGGCCGCGACGGTGGCGATGAAATTGGCACTGCTGCCTTGAGCTACCGTCTGAAAAGAGGGAGATGCCGAGAAGGTGAAGGATTGGTATCGCTTGTTTTTGAGCCATAGAAAGCGTGAGAAGCGATCGATGGCGGTCGTCGTGCCCGGCGCGGTAAAGTCTGCGCCCATCATGTTCTCGTATTGGCTGGGGAGAAAGTCGGCGGTGAGCAGCCAGCCGCTGCGAATATACGTCGTGCTGGCCGAGTTGCCGGAACCCGTCGTGCCGTCGATGACGCCGGAGTAGTCGCCGGGCCCCAGGGTCATGACATCGACAAACGTATTGCCGAACGGAGCGAGCATGGCGGGCGTGATGCCGTATTCGCCGGACATGTAGGCGCGATAGAAGCCGTTCACGTCGAGGCTGCCGTGGTCGTTGTCTTCCTTGGTGGTACTGGGCATCGAGTAGCCCCAGCTATAGGCCGTGTTGCCCGCGTTGTCGGTGTAGGAGGTATAGCCCGCCGAGAAGAACCAGTTGATGCTGTCCTGCACAATCTGGTGGTACTGCGCCGCGCGAGCCGGATCGTCGCCGAGGATGTCGTGCGCGATGGCGAGGTTCTGGAAGCCGTAGTCGAACATCATCTGCTGGTTCCAGGGGACAGGCGTGCCGCCTTTGTAGGGATCGGATGCGGCAAAGTACTGGTGGTCGCTGTTGGAGAGATCGAGCTCCGACTTGAGGATGTGGCCGTCGATGGCTGCGTCGCCGCCTGCAACGTAGGTCTTGGCGCGGGCAAGGTAGGTTGTGCCGTAGCCGTCTGGGTCGCCGATGGGAACGGTGGTGTTCCAGATCGAGGGTGTTTGGAGGATCAGCCGCGCGCAGTTGCCGAGGTGGCCAACCGGGTCGCCCTGTTCGCCGCCGGTACCGATGGGGGTGGTGGTGACTTCATTCGGCCAGACGGGATCGATGCGGCCTGTCCAGATGACGTATTGGCCGGTTGGCGCGGGCGCCAGGTCGTTGCGCTCCGACAACACGGCGTCGCAGAAGCGCACCATCTGGTCGAGGATCGCTGTGTCCTGAGTGATCTGGTAGACGAGGGCCATGGCTTTCACGTCCTCGCCGCTGTTGTGCTGCGCCCATTGATTGCCGACGTTGTTCGACGCGGGCCTCAGCGCGTTGATGTACGCCTTGAAGGAATTGATCTCGTTGGTCGTCACCGGGCCGTCGAAGCTGTCAATGCTCATGCTGGTTTGCGCACGCGCAGGCACCGATGTGGTGATGAAGCATCCGGCAAGGACAAGGCCGGACAAAGAAAGAGCAAGCAACTTCGTTAGTAAGGACATCGAACTATCTCTACACATGGGAATCTCCTGAAAGATCGTGAATTTCACAGCATTTTTCGGAGGTACTAAGGACATGGTCCGCAGACCGGCACACACATTCTCATGTGGGTGTGTTGATTGTCAATTTAAATGTGAAAAATGATTTTTACCGAGAAAAATGTTTACGTTTACATTTTTTACTGGAAGATCGTACAAGATGCTTCAACAAAGCCCTTCAGGTGGTCATCGGGCCGTGCAAAAAAACAGATGAGAAATGTTTACCTATTGCTGTCGCCGGGCCCGAACGATCAGGTGTTGACGCAGGTCCTATCGCTCCATGAGGGCAGTGATGAGCTGGAGAATGTATAGTTTTAGGCGTGTTGCCGTTGATATGAGTGGGTTTGCGTAGTGTCTGCTGTTGGTTGTCTCGTTCGAAGCGTGGGTTTGATTTGAGGAAAGGGATTGCGCGTGATGACTATATCGATTGATCGAGGAATGCGTTGCAACAGGACACGTTCGTGGTTCGTGGGTGGAGTGATAGCTGCTGCGATGCTGATCGTCAGTGCTCCTATAGCTTGTGCGCAGACTGCACCTGCGGCGCAGAGCACAGCACATGCGCGCGATGACATTGCCGGAAATTGGCAGGGGACGTTGCAGGCACCGCAGAGGGCGTTGCGGATTGTGATGAAGATCGCAAAGACAGATAAGGGGTGGAGCGCGTCGATGTACAGCATCGACCAGGGAGCGCAGCCCGTCAAGGCTTCGTCGGTTACGCTGGATGGCTCGACCTTCAAGTGCGCGGTAGACCTGATTGGCGGCGACTACCAGGGGACGTTGAGCGCGGATGGGAACTCCATTGCAGGGACGTGGACGCAGGGGCCCAAGCCGTTGCCGCTGACGCTGGTCCGCGCGACCACGGAGACGGCGTGGGAGATTCCTGCGCCGCCGCCTCCGCCGAAGCTGATGGCGGCGGATGCGGACCCGTCGTTTGAGGTGGCGACGATTAAGCCGAACGACTCCGGGGTTGGAAAGATGCAGGGGATTAAGGTCCGGGGGCGCAACTTCAGCGTCGTTAACGGCTCGCTGGGAGACCTGATTGCGTTTGCCTACGATATTCAGGTGAAGCAGATTGCGAACGGGCCCGATTGGCTGGAGAAGGACCGCTTCGACATCGACGGAGTGCCCGACAAAGACGGCGTGCCGAATGCGACGCAGTTGCGGAGCATGATGCGGAAGCTGCTGGCCAGCCGGTTTAAGCTGACCGCTCACGAGGAGAAGCGTGAGATGTCCGCCTATGTCCTGACCGTTGCGAAGAGCGGACAGAAGCTGACGCCGACCCAGGTGCATGGGCCGCTGCCCGGCTATGGCATGAGACCGGGGACGGGCGGATTGACGATGAACGTCATCAATTCAACGATCGAGGAGTTTACGAGCATTCTGCAGATGATGGTGCTGGACCGGCCTGTGGTAGACCAGACGGCGCTTACGGGACGGTACGATTTTCACTTCACGTTCATGCCCGACGATTCGGAGTTCAACGGCAATCCGCCCAAGCTACCGGCACTAGCGGAAGGTGTGGAAGCTGCTCCGGGTTTGTTCGAGGCGCTCCAGGCACAGGCGGGGTTGAAGCTGAGTGCGGAGAAGACGCCGGTGAAGGTTATTGCGATTGACCATGTGGAGAAGCCTTCGGCGAATTAGCGTGGTGAGGTGCAGAGGAATGAGTTTTTCCGCAAACTGTTTCTTCATGCAGATTGGCGCGAAGGGTAAACGTCTTCTTACCGTTGGCATGCTCCTTGCGATGGCGTCGGTTGGGTATGGGCAAACGAGCGCGCCTGCGCCTGCGGATAACCTGCCACGATTTGAGGTCGCCACGATTAAGCCGGTCGATCCTGAGCCCGGTGTCATTCATGAGATGGGAGTCAATGTCTATCCTGGGGGAAGGCTTGTTATCAGAGGCTTGTCGTTGAAGGCATTGATTGACGCCGCGTTTGGTCTGAGTTACTGGCAGCTATCGGGCGGTAGCGATTGGATGGATAAGGTTCGCTACGATGTTCAGGCCAAGGCTCCACAGACTGCGCAAACTGCGTTGATAGCGCCTGAGTCCACCTGGTTCAGCCTGAAAAATAAGCAGATGCAGCAGATGTTGCAGGCGTTGCTGATCGATCGGTTTCAGTTGAAGTTCCATCGTGAAACGAAGACGGGTACGGTGCTCATTCTGGAAAAGAGCGGCAAGCCGCTGAAGCTGCGCCCGACGAAGGAAACTGCGAACGACATATCCGGAGATTTTGGCAGGTTTGAGGGGCGTGGGATAAGTGGACACAATGCCTCAATGGATCAACTGGCAAAGTTTCTCAGCAACTCTATTGTGCATCGTCCGGTCCTGAACGAGACCGGGTTGGAGGGGCAATTTGATTTCGAGTCAAAGACGGTTCCGACCAATGCTGATTCTCAAAACAATGATCCATACGACGCGAACTCCGCTTTTCTGGATGCGGTCCGGGAGATAGGGCTTCGGTTGCGAACAACGAAAGGGCCGGTCGAGATGTTTGTGATTGACCATGCGGAGAGGCCGTCTCCGAATTAGTTGCGATCGTTTGTCAACGAAGGTGCAAAAAAAAGGCTACGACTTATGCTTGGATGGAGTGGGTGCGACGGCAAGGGTCTTCTGCTGGTTACGGTGGCTGTGACAGCGATGAGTGTAGCGGGTATTGCGACAGCGCAATCACCGACAGTGCCGGCGCCATCGTTTGAGGTGGCTTCCGTCCGTCAGGTCTCCAGAGGAAGTGGATATACATCGATTAGTCCGCTCGGATCTGCGCGGTTCTTTGCAAGGAACGCCTCGATGAAGCTGCTGATCGAGATGGCCTTTGGGGTTCAGGGCTATCAGATAGCAGGGAAGAATGTAGGTTGGATCGATTCGGAGCTCTACGACATTGAAGCGAAACCACAGGGTGATGTCAGCCTGAGTTATGAACAGTTGAAACCGCTATTGCAGCACTTGCTGGCGCAGCGGTTCAAACTGGAGGTTCATCACGAGCAGAAAGAGATTCAAGGCTATGCACTGAAGGTTGCAAAAAATGGGTCAAAACTCCAGGTAGGCAAGGAAGCTACCGGAATGGGATATATTTTGTCGAACGGAATCAGAGGTCCAGCCGTATCTATGTCCAGCTTAGCTGCCATGCTTGCTCACCCGGTAGGGACGCCGGTCGTAGACAAGACGGGCGTCACGGGCAAGTACAGTATCAAGCTGAATTTTGCACCTGATGGTTCGGCCGATTCGCCGTATCCGTCCATCTTTACTGCATTGCAAGAACAGCTTGGATTGAAATTGGAGCCGCAGAAGGTTGCCGTGGAGATGCTGGTGATTGATCGTCTGGACAAGGTGCCTTCGGCGAATTGATGGCAAGTGCGGGTCTGGCAAGAAAATAAATCTGTTGTCGTTGCGAACGTTCGTGGAGAGCAAGGCGTCTATTAGCTGCACCTTACATTTGGTTTCCGGGAGAGATGGATCAGTGATGACCGGGCGGGCGGTGCTTCGGCGGAAAAGGTTTGTGCTCCTTGCGATGGGGTGGATGGCCGTTGCTGTGCCGGTGCTGGGGCAGGGTGCGGCTGCTGGCGCCAAGAGGCCGGCGTATGACGTGGCTGCCATCAAGCTGAACAAGGTTGGTCGGGGCTGGAGGTTCAGTGGAACTGCGGATGGGTATTCCGCTACGAACGCTCCGCTGAAGATGCTGATCAGGTACGCCTATGACCTGAAAATGGATGATCAGATTTCAGGATTGCCCGGATGGGCGGACTCTGCACATTTTGATATTACGGCGAAGATGGATGAAGACACTCTGGCCGCGTTCAAGAAGCTGTCGAGGGAAGATAGCATGAAGCAACGCAGGTTGATGATGCAGTCGCTGCTGGAGGACCGCTTTCAACTGAAGGTTCACCACGTGAGCAAGCAGCTTCCCATCTTTGACCTGGTGGCCGCCAAGGGAGGGTTCAAGCTGAAGGATGCCGACCCGAAGAATGCGTCTACGAATGGCATCAAGGGGCCGGATGGAGTTGTTCATGGCAGCGTGATGTCCTTTGATGGCAGGCATCTGAAGGCGCAGGAGATACCAATCTCAGATCTAGCCGACATGTTGTCGAATTTCCTGAACCGGGAGGTTGTGGACAAGACGGGGCTGACGGGGAAGTATGATTTCACGCTCGAGTGGTCGCCGGAGGACAACCAGGGGCCAAAGATGTTGAACGGGCAACAAGATGCGACGGACACTGGGCCTTCGATCTTTACGGCCTTGCAGGAACAACTGGGGTTGAAGCTGGACTCGACCAAAGGGCCGGTGGACACGATCGTCGTTGATCACGTCGAGATGCCTTCGGAGAACTGATGCCGGGATTTCATTCGTCTTTAGGGCAGTGGGTGAGATGGTTGAGCCGAGGGTTGTGCGTGCTTGCGCTGCTGGGAGTTTCAGGCGCGGCGTTCGCTGTGGAGTATCACGGGCTGGTGATGTTTGGTGGGCTGCCGGTGCCCGGGGCGACGGTGACGGTCACGCAGCATGGGAAGAAGTTTGCCACGGTTACGGATACGCAGGGGCTCTATTCGTTTCCCGCGCTGGCGGATGGGGCGGCGACGGTTCGGGTTGAGATGACCGGCTTTGCCACGATGGAGCAGACGGTGACGATTGCTCCGAATGCCGCGATGGAGAAGTGGGAGTTGAAGCTGCTTTCGCTGGACCAGATGCGGGCTGAGCTGAAGCCTGTGCTGAGCGCGGACATGACGGCGGAGCAGGCGAGGAGCGAGCCGAAGAAGACGGGCGATGCGCCCAAACCGCGCGGCGACCAGCCAGCGCCGCCGGTTGAAGTTGCTCAGAGAGCGGACGATGGGTTGCTGATTAATGGCAGCGTGAATAATGCGGCGACATCGCAGTACTCGCTGTCGAGCCGGTTTGGAAACACAGCAAGCGGAAGGTCGCTGTATAACTTCGCGCTCAATGCGCGGGTCGATAATTCGGCGTTGGATGCGAGGTCATACTCGCTGGCTGGATTCGATACGCCGAAGCCTGAGACGAACCGGTTTACGGGCGGATTTTCCATGCAGGGGCCGCTCAAGATTCCCGGCCTGCTGCGCCATGGGCCGAACATCTTCGCGAACTATCAGCGGACGCGGAATGGCGTGGCTACTACGACTCCAGGCCTGGTGCCGGGCTTGCTGGAGCGGAGCGGTGACTTTTCGCAGGCGGTCAACTCGCAAGGCCAGCCGGTCGTGATCTACGATCCGGCGACGGGGCAGCCGTATCCGGGCAACAAGGTTCCGATCAGCCCAGAGGCGCAGGCTTTGCTGAAGCTCTATCCGCTGCCGAATGTTGTGGGGAACGCGCGTTACAACTATCAGATTCCACTCATTATCGACTCGCACTCGGATGCGGTGTACACCAACGTGAACAAGACTGTTGGGCGCAACAACCAGCTCAGCGGATTTTTTGCGGCGACGAGTACGCGCGGCAGCAGCACGACGCTGCTGGGCTTCGTCGATAGAACAAATGGATTGGGGATGAACAGCGCGGCTCATTGGGCGCATACATTTAATGCGCATCTGCGTATGAATTTGAGTTACCAGTTCAGCCGGCAATCCAATCGGATTACACCGTACTGGGAGAATCGTGCGAACATCTCCGGGCAGGCGGGGATCACGGGCAATAATCAGGAGCCGGTGAACTGGGGGCCGCCGACGCTGAACTTTGCGAGCGGAGTGACGGCGTTGACGGATGGGAACAGCTCGTTGATTCGCAATGAGACCAATGGAGCTTCGTACGCGATGACATGGAACAGATCGCCGCACAATATCACGGCAGGAATCGATTTCAGGCGGCAGGAGTTCAACTATCTCTCGCAGGCGAATCCACGCGGGACGTTCAGTTTTACTGGAGCGGCGACGGCGGGCAGCGCGGCGGGCAGCGGCTCGGATGTTGCGGATTTTCTGCTGGGCATTCCGAGCGCGAGCACGATCTCGTTTGGCAACGCGGACAAGTATCTGCGGCAGTCGGTCTACGATGCGTATCTGCAGGATGATTGGAGAGTGAATCCGCAACTGACAGTTAATGTAGGGGCTCGCTGGGAGTATGGCGCTCCGGTGACGGAGTTGAAGAACCGGCTGGTTAATTTGGATGTCGTGCCTGGCTTTGCTGCGGTTGCTCCTGTGCTGGCGAGTGATCCGACGGGCGCGCTGACCGGGCAACATTATCCGACGTCGCTGATGAGGCCGGACAGGCGCGGTCTAGAGCCGCGGATTGGCGTGTCGTGGCGGCCGCTTCCGGGATCGTCGCTGGTGGTGCGTGGGGGTTATGGGATTACTTATGACACGTCGGTGTATCAGGGGATTGCGATCCGGATGGCGCAGCAGGCTCCGCTGGCCAAGAGTCTGACGGTTGCGAACA
Source organism: Edaphobacter sp. (assembly GCF_035763405.1). Taxonomy (NCBI): domain Bacteria; kingdom Pseudomonadati; phylum Acidobacteriota; class Terriglobia; order Terriglobales; family Acidobacteriaceae; genus Edaphobacter; species Edaphobacter sp. The sequence goes on along the minus strand of NZ_DASUBE010000160.1, from coordinate 11,297 downwards.
GCGCCGCGTGTCCGTTGACGCTGGCGAATGGATTCAAAGTATGTCCGGGAAGCACGCCGCAGACCTTTGGCGTCGATCCGAACTTTCGCGTGGGATACGCACAGAGCTGGGACCTGAAGGTGCAGCGCGATCTGCCGTGGTCGCTTCAGATGATGGCGACGTATCTGGGGATTAAGGGAACGCACGGCGTACAGGAGTTTCTGCCGAACACGAATCCGGCGGGTGCGACGAATCCTTGTCCGAGCTGCCCGGCTGGGTTTGTGTACCTTGCGTCGGGCGGCAACTCGACGCGCGAGTCGGGACAGATTCAACTGCGTCGGCGGCTTCACAACGGATTGACCGCATCGGTTTTGTACACGTTTTCCAAGGGGATCGACGATGACTCCGCGTTCGGCGGCCAGGGGGCCGCGACCGGAGGCTCGGCTACGATTGCGCAGGATTGGCGCAACCTGCGGGGCGAGCGCGGGCTTTCGTCGTTTGATCAGCGACACCTTGTGAATGTACTGGTGCAGTACACCACGGGGATGGGACTGGGCGGAGGAACGCTGCTGAGCGGATGGCGAGGGCGACTCTACAAGGATTGGACGATTCAGACGCAGATTAATGCGGGAAGCGGCTTGCCGCAGACGCCGGTTGATTCGTCGGTGGTGGTCTCGGGTTACTCGGCGTTTGTGCGCCCGAATGTTACGGGCGCGCCTCTGTATGCGGCACCGCCTGGGTTGTTTCTGAATCCAGCGGCCTATGCGCCGCCAGCTTCGGGGCAGTGGGGGAATGCGCGCAGAAATGCCATCACGGGGCCGGGGCAGTTCAGTCTGAACGCTGCGATGGTGCGCACGTTTCGCGTGGATGCGAAGGTGAGTCTCGATCTACAGTTGGCTGCGACGAACGCGCTGAACCATGTCGCGTACTCCGGCTGGATGACGAACATTAACAGTACGCAGTTTGGCCTTCCTGCATCGGCCAATGCGATGCGCAGCTTTGAGACTTCTCTGCGGTTGAGGTTCTGATATATGCGATGGCTTGTCTCCATCTCGACTGCAATGACGCTGGTGGGAACGCTTGTGGCTGGAGCACGTGCGGCAGGCGCGCAGGTGATCGGGCAGAATTCGCAGGTGAGCGGCAGCAACGGAGCGTACACCTTGTCGGTCAGCTCGAAGCTGGTGATTGAGGCGGTCAACGTCAAGGACAAGGAAGGGAAGTCGATCAACGGGCTTACCGCCAAAGACTTCACGGTTACGGAGAACGGCGTGCCGCAGAAGGTGAGCTTCTGCGAATACCAGGAGATGCCGATGGCTCCCCCCGTCGCACCGGCGAAGCCTGCTCCGGAGAACATCACGGTGTACAACCGGCTGGCCGTGACGCAGTTTGCGCCGGAGAAGCCGGGCGACGTTCGCTACAAGGACAAGCGGCTGATTGCGATGTACTTTGACCTGACGGCCCTGTCGCCTGATGACAAGCTGCGCGCGCTCGAGGCCGCGCAGAAGTTCATTCGGACGCAGATGACCTCTGCTGATCGGGTTGCGCTTGTACGCTATGGCGGCGGCTCGGTGGATGTCCTCCAGGACTTCACCGACGATCACGACCGGCTGCTGAGCATTCTGGAGACCCTGATCGTGGGCGAGAATCAGCAGGCAGAAGATACGACCGATGACGCCAGCGCCGCCGACACTGGAGCTGCGTTCGGTCAGGACACCAGCGAGTTCAACCTGTTTAATACCGACCGTCAACTTTCCGCGTTGCAGACGGTGGCGAAGATGCTCGGGCGGTTAAACGAAAAGAAGGTGCTGATCTACTTTGCGAGCGGGTTAACGCTGCATGGCGTTGACAATCAGGCGCAGCTTCATGCAACGGTGGACGAAGCGATACGTTCTGGCGTGACGTTCTGGCCGATTGATGCGCGCGGGCTGGTGGCGTCCGCTCCGCTGGGAGACGCCACGCAGGGGTCGCAGGGCAATGGCGGGATGTATTCGGGCACGGCGGCGCTGGCATCCACGTCGCGGTTTCAACAGTCGCAGGACACGCTCTATGCGCTGGCTGGAGATACGGGAGGCAAGGCGCTGCTCGACTATAACGACCTGACGCGCGGTATCGTGCAGGCGCAGCAGAGCGTCACGAGTTATTACATTCTTGGGTATTACACGACGAATGTGACGCCGGATGGCCGCTTCAGGCGTATCAAAATCGACGTCAAACCAGAGCTTGCCGCGAAGCTCGACTATCGGCAGGGCTACTACGCGAGCAAGCAGTTCGAGAAGTTCACCGCAGCGGATAAGGAACGGCAACTGGAAGACGCGCTGATGCTGGGCGATCCGGTGACGGATCTTACGATTGCGATGGAGATTAATTATTTTCAACTGAACCGCGCGGAGTACTTTGTGCCGGTCGTGGTGAAGATTCCAGGACGTGAACTTGCGCTGGCGAAGAAGCGCGGAGCGGAGCATACGCTCATCGACTTTTTGCTTGAGGTGAAGGACGAACTCGGCAACAACATGACTGTCGAGAGCATGCGCGACAATGTAGACATCAAACTGAGCGATGAAACGGCGGCGGAACTGGCCAAGCGTCCGGTGGAATATGACACAGGCTTTACGCTCTTGCCGGGTAAGTACTCGATCAAGTTTCTGGCGCGCGACGATGAGACGGGAAGAATCGGAACCTTCCAGACATCGTTCGTTATTCCCAACCTGAACAAGGAGACGAAGCAGGTTGCTATTAGTTCAGTGGTGCTGGGAAGCCAGCGCATCGACCTGAAAGATGCGATCTACAACGCGGCTAAGCAGAAGGAGCTTGCCAAAGACAATGCTGCCAGCCCGCTTGTGCTCAATGGACAGAAGTTGATACCGAGCGTGACGCGAGTATTCAGCAAGAGCCGCGACCTTTATGTCTACCTGCAGGCTTATGAGCAGGGTGCAGCAAGCACGCAGCCACTGATTGCGTATGTCAGTTTCTATCAGGGGCAGACCAGGGTCTTTGAGACGCACCCGATGGAGGTCACGAGCGGAATGAATAACTCCGTGAAGACGATGCCGCTGCGATTCAGCATCGGACTGAATGCGTTGCCTCCGGGAGACTATGACTGCCAGGTGACGGTGCTCGACCCAACGAGCGAGAAGAGCGCCTTCTGGCAGGCGCCGATCACGCTGGTTCCGTAGGAGGGATCCTCAGTGAGAGTCAGCGCGCGGAGAGACGATCGAGATCCAGGTTGAGTTCGAGGACGTTGACGCGGGGTTCGCCGAGGAAGCCGAGTTGACGACCGCTGGTGTGGCGGACGACGAGTTGGCGAACTGTATCTTCAGAGAGGTGACGCATAGTGGCAACGCGCGCGATCTGAAACTCCGCCGCTGCCGGAGTGATGTCGGGGTCGAGGCCGGAGGCAGAGGCTGTGACGAGATCGATCGGGACATCAGTGCTCGGATTGTTTTGTTGGAGTGCGACTGCGTCGTTGGCGATACGCTCGATCAGCTTTTTGCTGGTGGGGGCGAGATTGGAGCCGCCGGAGTTGGCGGCATCGTAGCCTGTGCCTGCGGCCGAGGGACGGGAGTGAAAGTATCCGGGCGCAGTGAATGGCTGGCCGATGAGGCGGGAGCCGACGAGTTGACCGGGACGACCATCGGTGCCGTTCGCATAGATGAGCTGTCCGTTTGCTTTGTCTCGGAAGAGAAGCTGCGCGGCGGCGGTGACTACGACGGGATAGGCAACGCCGAAGATGATGGTGGTGATGACGGTGTAGAGAAGGGCGGTGACGAGATGGCGACGCATGGTGGTGGTCCTCAGGCCAGATGCATGGCGGTGATGATGAGGTCGATGAGCTTGATACCGGCGAAAGGTGCGATGATGCCGCCGAGGCCGTAGAGGATGAGGTTGCGGCGGAGAAGGGCCTCTGCGGACATGGCCTTGTAACTGACGCCGCGCAGCGCGAGCGGGATGAGGCCGATGATAATCAGCGCGTTGAAGATGACTGCCGAGAGAATTGCCGACTGCGGCGTTTTGAGGTGCATGATGTTGAGCGCATTGAGCACGGGAAAGGAGGCGGCAAACATGGCGGGAATGATGGCGAAGTATTTAGCGACATCGTTGGCAATGGAGAAGGTAGTGAGTGCGCCGCGCGTCATTAGAAGCTGTTTGCCGATCTCGACAATTTCGATGAGCTTAGTCGGGTTACTGTCGAGATCGACCATGTTGCCGGCTTCCTTGGCGGCCTGCGTGCCGGTGTTCATGGCAACCCCTACGTCGGCCTGAGCAAGCGCGGGCGCGTCGTTGGTTCCGTCGCCGGTCATGGCGACGAGCTTGCCTTCGGACTGCTCGCGGCGGATGAGATCCATTTTGTCTTTTGGTTTGGCTTCGGCGAGGAAGTCATCGACGCCAGCTTCGCGGGCAATGGCTGCGGCGGTGAGAGGGTTGTCGCCGGTGATCATGATGGTGCGGATGCCCATGGCGCGAAGCTGGCTGAAGCGTTCCTTGATGCCGCCTTTGACGATGTCCTTCAAATGAATGACACCGAGTGCCTGGCGGTTTTCCGCGACGACGAGCGGTGTGCCTCCGCTGCGGGCTATGGTTTCGACGGCGGCGCGGACTTCCTCGGGGAAGACGCCGCCGTTTTCCTGGATAAAGCGAGCGATGGCGTCGGTGGAGCCTTTACGGATGACGCGGCCGTCGAGGTTGATGCCTGACATGCGCGTGGTGGCGGAGAAGGGGACGAACTCCGCTTGTAGCTCATGGAAGTCGCGGCCACGAAGGTTGTACTGTTCTTTTGCGAGGACGACGATGCTGCGGCCTTCCGGGGTTTCGTCGGGAAGCGAAGAGAGTTGTGCGGCGTCAGCGAGTTGATTTTTGGTGACGCCGGGTGCGGGGATGAACTCGGCTGCCTGGCGGTTGCCAAAGGTGATGGTGCCGGTCTTGTCGAGCAGAAGCGTGTTGACGTCGCCTGCGGCTTCGACGGCGCGGCCCGACATGGCGAGCACGTTGTGCTGCACGAGGCGGTCCATGCCTGCAATGCCGATGGCAGAAAGCAGACCGCCGATGGTGGTTGGAATCAGGCAGACCAGTAGTGAGATGAGGACGAAGACAGTTTGTGGCGCGGTGGAATAGATGGCGATGGGCTGCAGGGTGACGACAGCAAGCAGAAAGATGATAGTGAGGCCGGCGAGAAGAATGTTGAGGGCGATCTCGTTGGGCGTCTTCTGGCGCTCGGCGCCTTCGACGAGGGCGATCATGCGGTCGAGGAAGGTTTCGCCGGGGTTGGAGGTGATGCGGACTGTGATCTGGTCGGAGAGGACGCGCGTGCCTCCGGTAACGGCGGAGCGGTCGCCTCCTGCTTCCCGGATGACGGGCGCGGATTCGCCGGTGATTGCGGACTCATCGACAGAGGCGACACCGTCGATGACTTCGCCGTCTCCGGGAATCATGTTGCCCGCGGTGACGAGGACGATGTCGCCTGCTCGGAGATCGCAACTAGCGATCTCTTCGGTTGCGCCGTCTGGTAAAAGGCGGAAAGCTGTGGTTTCGGATTTGGCGCGACGCAGGGAATCCGCCTGGGCTTTGCCGCGGCCTTCGGCCATGGCCTCGGCAAAATTTGCGAAGAGGATGGTGAACCAAAGCCAGAGGGTGATTTGAAGATCGAAGAGCAGCGCATGATGGTTTCCCGCGAGATCGCGGAAGAGGTAGATGGAGGTGATGACGCTCCCGATCTCGACCACGAACATGACGGGGTTCTTCATCATCATGCGCGGGTTGAGCTTGAACAGCGCGTCAAGCAGAGCACGGCGTACGATCTTTGCGTCCCAGAGAGATTGTTTGCGAGTGTTTGGCATGTTTTCTGTTCCTGACAGTCCTGCGCTTAGAAGACTTTGCCTGCGTACATGAGGAGGTGTTCGAGGATGGGGCCGAGCGCGAGTACGGGAAAGAAGGTAAGCGCGCCGACGATGAGAATGACTCCAATGAGCAACACGGTGAAGAGCGGCGTGTGTACGGGGAAGGTGCCGGTGGAAGCGGGCACGAGCTTCTTTCGTCCGAGATTGCCTGCAATGGCAAGCATGGGGACGATCATGAGAAAGCGGCCCAGCAGCATTGCACCGGCCAGCGACAAGTTGTACCAGTGCGTGTTTGCATTGAGTCCGGCGAAGGCGGAGCCGTTGTTGCCGGTGGCGGAGGTGTAGGCGTAGAGGATTTCAGAGAGGCCGTGCGGGCCGGCGTTGGCGAGCGAGGAGAGGCCGAGATTTGGCATCATTAGCGCGATTGCGGTGAGTGTGAGGATGGACAGAGGAAAGATGAGCACGTAGAGCATGGCCATCTTGACGTCGTAGGACTCGATTTTTTTGCCGAGATACTCCGGCGTGCGACCGACCATGAGGCCGGCGATGAAGACAGCAAGGATGACAAAGATCAACATGCCGTAGAGCCCGGAGCCGACTCCGCCGAAGATAATTTCGCCGAGCATGATATTTACCATAGGCACGAGACCGCCGAGAGGCATGAAGGAGTCGTGCATACTGTTGACTGCGCCGCAGCTTGCGTCCGTTGTCACTGTGGCGAAGAGTGCGGAGTCTGCGATGCCGAAGCGGACCTCCTTACCTTCCATGTTGCCGCCGGGTTGCAGCGCCGAGGCGCGCTGATCGATGTGCAATCCGGATGTTGCAAGGAGTGGGTTGGGCTGGGATTCTGCGTAGTAGGCAACGAAGACGCCAACGAAGAAGAGCGCGGCCATGGCGGCAAAGACGGCCCATCCGTGTGCGGGAGAGCGCGTCATGCGGCCAAGAGTGACGGTGAGCGCACCGGGGATGAGGAAGATGGAAAACATCTGCATCATGTTCGAGAGCGGCGTGGGGTTCTCGAATGGATGCGCGCTGTTGGCGTTGAAGAACCCGCCGCCGTTGGTTCCGAGCATCTTGATGGCCTCCTGTGAAGCGACGGGGCCCTGGGCGATGGTTTGAGTCGTGATGGTCTGGGTTGTGACCTTTCCGTCCGGAGACGTGGTGGAAACAACTTGTGGCTGCACAAGTTTTGCCTGATCGTAGGGGCGGAAGTTCTGAACGACGCCCTGCCCGACCAGAAGGAGAGCATAGATGAAGCAGGTGGGAAGCAACACCCAGAGCGAGGCGCGTGTGATGTCCACCCAGAAGTTGCCGAGCGTCTTTGATTCTCTGCGGGAGATGCCTCGAACCAGGGCAATGGCGAGAGCGATACCGACGGCAGCGGAAAAAAAGTTGTGGTACGCGAGCGTGAGCATCTGGGTGAGATAGCTCATCGTCGTCTCTGGCACATAGGACTGCCAGTTGGTGTTAGAAGTGAAGGAGGCCGCGGTGTTGAGGGCGAGATCGGGGCTGACGGCTGGAAGGTGCTGCGGGTTGAGAGGGAGCAGGTGCTGGAGCCGCTCTACTGCATACGTGACAAGCATGGTGACGAGGCTGAACAGAAGCATGACAACGCCGTACTCGGTCCAGCGCATTTCATGTGACTCATCGATGTGGGCAATGCGATAGATGAGGCGTTCGATGGGGCGAAAGATACGGTCCGCAAAAGTGCGTTCACGCTCGAAGACTCGTGCCATGTAGATGCCGAGAGGCTTCGCGGAGACGAGAACGAGGGCGAAGAAGAAGGAGATTTGAAGCCAGCCGTTGAGAGTCATTGGGAAGATGTTCCTTTAGAAGCGTTCCGGACACAGCAGTGCGTAGACGAGATACACAAGGACCGCGAGCGAAACGAGGAGGAGAAGCAACGTGTCGAGCGTCATTTTCCCTCCCCGGTTCGCAGGCGGTCGCATCCGGCGATGTAGGCGATGGCGAGGAGAAAGAAGAGAGTCGAAGCGGCAATCATCAAGGCATCCCACATGACCCTATGGAATGCCTTGAGGCATAAAGAGTGCGTAGGAAAGCTATAAAGATTTCGTAAAGGCGTTATTGATCGTCATTGCCGGAGGGGAGAAAGCGATAGCCGATCCAGGGCTCCGTGATGATGTAGCGTGGCTCATCGGCGGCTTCGATCTTCTTGCGTAGCTGGCCGATGTTGACGCGAAGATACTCAGGCTGATCGGCATTGGCGCCCCACACTGCATGGAGCAGGGTGCGGTGGGTGAGGACCTGGTCGGGACGCTCGGCGAAGCAGGTCAGCAGATCGAACTGTTTTGGGGTGAGATGGACTTCCTGGCCGCGGACCGTAACGCGGTGTTGCAGCTTGTCGATGTGAAAGTCACCGATGTCGATGACGTCAGGTTCTTCGCCAGTGGAGGCAACTGTCCGGCGCAACTGTGCTCGAACTCGTGCCTGGAGCTCCTGAATGCTGAAGGGCTTGGTGACATAGTCGTCCGCGCCGGCGTCGAGGGCTTCGATCTTCATGCGCTCGTTGTTGCGGACAGAGAGGACGATGATGGGAACCTGCGATTCCTGGCGGAGTTCGCGGCACAGGTCAACCCCGTTCATCTCGGGCATGGAGACATCGGTGATGACGAGATCGGGGTTCCATTCGCGGGCCATGTCCGCGCCCTCTGCTCCGTTGGATGCAACGCGCACTGAGTAGCCTTGCGCGGAGAGGGCCGTGCGAAGGACACGCATGATCTGCGGTTCGTCATCTACGATGAGAATCTTTGCAGGCTGGTCGCGCTCGCCGGGTTTCATTCATGCCCCCGGTGCTGTGTGACGATGTGGACATCGACGGTTGGGGCCTCCGAGAGAAAGTGCTGAATGGCCCAGTAGTAGAGATATTTGCGAAATCCTTTGACGGCGGTGCGGCCGAAGATGATGTGGGTGATGCGCTTGTCACGGACGAACTCGGCAGCAGCGCGGGCCACGCTGGTACCTTTGACGGTGATTACCTGAGCGCCAAGGTTGCGTGCAAACTGCATGTTGGCTTCGAGCGTGCCGGGTTCTTCGTCGCGGTCGCCTGTGTCGATGTGGAGGACGAAGAGTTCGCCGTTGACTCCCTCTGCGACCCGCGCCCCGCGTGCGATGAGAACCTGCGAGGCGCTGTTGGAGCTGATGCAGACGGCCACACGCTCGCGCACGGCCCAGTGCTCCTGAATGCGCTTTGCATCCATGTAGGCGGTAAGCGTGCGGTCTACCGCTTTGGTGACGTGTTGCAGGGCCAGTTCACGAAGGGCGATGAGATTGCCGCGGCGGAAGAAGTTGGCGAGCGCCTTCTCCGCGCGACCGGTGCCGTAGATGTCGCCGCGCTTCATACGGGTTTGCAGGGCCTCGGGCGTGAGGTCGGCCATGACGATCTCGTCGGCGCGCTGGACGAGCCAGTCGGGAACAGTCTCCCGAATCTGGACTCCGGTGATGCTCTGTACGGTTGGGGCGACGCTTTCGATGTGTTGCACGTTCATGGTTGCGAGCACGTCAATATTGGCGGCAAGCACGTCGAGCACGTCCTCGTATCGCTTGCGATGCTTCGAGCCTTCGATGTTGGTGTGGGCAAGCTCGTCGATGAGAACGATCTGCGGACGGCGGGCAAGGATTCCGTCAAGATCCATCTCCTCGAAAGCGACACCTTTGTACTCGATTCTGCGGCGGGGGACTTTTTCAAGCTGGTCGGCCAGTTCTGCGGTTGGAGGACGCCCATGTGTTTCGACGACGCCGATGACGATGTCTTCGCCGCGCTGGTGCCGGCGGATGGCCTCGCTCAACATGTTGTAGGTTTTGCCGACGCCGGGGGCGTATCCCAGAAAGAGCTTGAACGTGCCGCGGGTCTTTTCGGGGGCTACTTTTTCCAGCCACTCTTCCGGGCTTTTCGTGGCGGGACTGGATGGAGTGCGGGTTGACATAAGGCTAAGATATGGATGTGTCGCGCTCGGTTCTATTCAGCATAATCCGGTATGTCGTATCGACGGGTACGCTCGCAGTCATTGTAGCCGTGTATGTTCTCTGGGTACATGTCAATGAGATGACTGTCGCAATGACGTTACTGGTTGTCATCCTGATTGCAGCGTCTACGTCAGGCCTGCGCCATGCGATTTATCTCTCTCTGCTGTCTTCAGCAGCGTTTAATTTCTTCTTCCTTCCGCCGGTGCTCACATTTACGATTCGCGAACCGCGAAATTGGGTGGCGCTGCTTTCATTTCTGGTTACAGGCATCATTGCAAGCCAGCTTGCTGAGCGGGCGCGAACGGAGGCAACGCTTTCACGGCGGCGACAGAGAGAGGCGGAGCTTCTCTATGAGTTTAGCCAAGAGATGCTGGTGACGGGCAACGTCATCGACCTGCTCAACAAGCTGCCGCGTATCATCGCGACCACCTTTGGGCTTTCCGGTGCTGCGCTGTATCTGCGGGAAAAGGACCGGGTGTACCGGTCGAGTCCGGATTTTATGGACATTACGGCGGCGGAACTCCGCGATGTTGCGTTTATGCGGGACCACGTTCGCGATCAGGTTCGTTCGGTGACGCTGGCGCCTATCCTGCTCGGGACGCGACCGATTGGCTCGGTCGGCATCGTGGGTTCGGGCACGTCGTCCGAGGCTCTGGACGCCGTGTGCGGACTGGCCGCCATTGCGGTTGAACGGTCCGGAGCGATGGAGTCTCTGGCGCATCTGGAGGCGTCGCGAGAGAGCGAGCGGTTGCGGAACGCTTTGCTCGATTCAGTGGCTCACGAGTTGAGGACTCCGTTGACGTCGATCACCGCAGCGATCACCAGTTTGCAGTCGAATCCGCAGCTCAATTCGGTACAGAGCGCGGAGCTAATGCAGGTGATTGAAGAAGAGGCGGCACGGCTGAACCGGCTGGTGGGGCAGGCCATGGAGATGGCCGAACTGGATGCACACGACATCAAGCTGAACCTGCAGCCGCATTCTATCCGGCGTGTGATTGAAAGGGCACTCGATGAGGCGCAGTTGCGCAATCATCCGGTTGATGTCCGGCTGCCGGAATCGTTGCCTGAAGTGGAATTAGATATGGATCGCATCGGCAAGGTGCTTCACCACCTGCTGGAGAATGCGGCGAAGTACTCGGAGGCGCAAACCCCCATCTTCATCAGTGCCGAGGTGTCCAAAGGGAAGCTTGTGACCAGCGTCGCAGATCGCGGTATCGGGGTCGATGATATGGAGCGATTGATGATCTTCGACAAGTTTTATCGAGGGCAGGGACAGCGTTATCGTGTGCAGGGCACCGGCATGGGCCTGGCCATCGCGAAAGCGATCGTTGAAGCACATGGAGGCGCGATTGAGGTGACAAGCCAGCCTGGCCATGGCTCCGTCTTTTCATTCTCACTCCCGATTTCCTCGGCATCGCAAAACGACACAAGTTTGTGAGGACGGCGTTTTATTCCCACTGGTTTGCGGTCGATGCTATTCGCACGCGCTGCTTGTTGTATTTC
>NZ_DASUBE010000159.1:0-7766 GCF_035763405.1 Edaphobacter sp. | reverse complement strand
CCGCACAGCCGCAGGCGATGTGCAAGCATTGCACGCACAACCAACCGATGAGTCAACAGGTCCCACCCTGCTGTAGCGTCAGCCATCATCCGCCGGCAGTCTTCGCCTCGACCGACTTCCATCAGCCTGCGCAGGCGTTCTCGTTCACGATGCCCTTGCGCACGCCGGCATTGCAGGCCTTCGTGTCTGTCGACATGCCATTCATCGAAGCTCCTCCGCATCCGCCTCGAATCGCTCTGCGCATCTGATACCGCTCCTGATCCTGCCTCGTTCTGCGCATGTTTTTCGTGCAGCAACCTACACATGCATCTATCAGGAAGGCTCTTCGTCATGCTCCGCTGTCTCATCGCAGTTCCGCTCGCACTTGCGCTGTTTACGCCGCAGTTCGCTCACGCACAAACCCACCCGTCCATGCCCGGCACGGACATGCACTCTGCCTCGGCGCACACGATGGCTCCTGCCAGCACTCTCATCGATGCTGAGCTTCAGCACACCACCTCCGGCACCAGCATCGAGCCAGCATCAACACCTGCGCCGATGCTCATGTCGCCGCGCGGCCAGTGGATGCTGATGCTCCACGGCAGCGCCTTCATCACCGACACACAGCAGAGCGGCCCGCGCGGCGCGGACAAACTCTTCTCGACCAACTGGGTTATGCCGATGGCCCAACGCCAACTTGGCCCTGATGGCAGATACGGTCGACTCACGCTGCGCGCGATGTTCTCGCTCGAACCCGCCACCGTCAGCTCTCGCCAGTACCCGGTGCTCTTTCAGCAAGGCGAGACCGCCTTCGGCAAGCCCATCATCGACGGCCAGCACCCGCACGACTTCTTCATGGAAGTCGGCGCGCTCTACGACCTTAAGCTGAGCAAACGCACGCTCGTCAGTTTCTATGCCGCGCCGGTAGGCGATCCAGCCATCGGCCCGATCGCTTACCCACACCGCATCTCCGCTTCAGAAAATCCGCTCGCTGCGCTCGGCCACCATCAGGAAGACTCGACCCACATCGCTTTCAACGTGCTCACCGGCGGCATCACGTGGCGCTGGCTGCGCTTTGAAGAGTCCGGCTTCCACGGCGGCGAACCCTCCGAACAGCGATGGGGCTTCCAGCCTTCATCGAACGGTCACGCGATCGACAGCTACTCCTCGCGCATCACGTTTTCGCCCTCAGCAAACTGGACCTCGCAGTACTCCATCGCCCACATCGTCAGCCCCGAGGCGCTCTACTCCGGCGAAGACCAGCAGCGCCAGACCGCCTCCATCATGTACAACCGCCCTATCGGCGCGCACCACGACACCACCTCGATGCCCGGCATGGACATGGCCACCACCGCCACCGGCAACTGGTCCACCACGCTCCTCTGGGGTCGCACCAAATCCCTCCACGACGGCAGCAAAGAAAACAGCTACCTCCTCGAATCGCTGCTCCAGTTTCACAAACGCAATTCCGTCTGGACGCGCATCGAAAACGCAGGCCGCTCTTCGGAACTCTTCCTCAAGCCCGGCACCGCACTGCCGCCCCATTTTGAAGAGTCCCCTGTAGGCCACGTGGCCTCCTATAGTTTCGGCTACGACCGCGACTTCAAAATCGCTCCCCATCTTCTCGCCGCACCCGGAGCACAGTTCACCACCTACACCACACCCCGTGCGCTTGTTTCGACCTATGGCGAACATCCTTACGGCGTCGCATTCTTCGTGCGCTTCCGTATAACCCAATAGCCAAACGCCAACGGCGTGCTCTATACCAGCCTGGAGCAATGCCCCAGAGAGCAGCGTGTACAAATAGATCTGAGTGCCGAAGACGCGACCTAATTATTCATGACCCTCTACATTGCCACAACCAACCCCGGCAAGCTGCGCGACTTCGCAGCAGCAGCCAACCACACCATCACCATCGAACCCCTCCCTGGCCTCAAAGAAATTCCCGCGCCTCCTGAAGACGAGCCGACCTTCGAAGGCAATGCTCGCCTCAAAGCCATCTATTACTCACGGCTAGTACCCGGCAAGATCATCCTCGCCGACGACTCCGGCCTCGAAGTCGACGCCCTCAACGGAGCACCTGGCGTCCGCTCCGCCCGCTACGCCGAAGACAGCAACTTCGCCGCCCCGTCCGGAGTCAGCACGGACGAACGCAATAACCTCTGCCTGCTCGAAGCCCTCAGCAAAATCCCAGGCCCACGCACAGCCAGGTACCACTGCGTCCTCGCCGCAGCCCGCGACGGCGAGATCACCGCCATGGCCCACGGCACGGTTGAAGGCGAAATCCTGAGTGCTCCACGTGGAACACTCGGCTTCGGCTACGACCCGCTCTTTTATCTTCCGGAGCAAAACAAAACCATGGCCGAACTCGACGCCCAAACGAAGCTCGCCTTCAGCCATCGCGGACGCGCCCTCGCCACCTTTGTCCCCTTATTTGAAGCGAATTGAGAAATAAACAGCAGATTTCTCCGCGGCGCTGCGGAATGGATATGCAAATTGCCGTGTGGCGATTAATATCGCACACATCCGTCGATAACCGCACAAAATCGTGCGCTTTTCTTGACGCTGGCCAGACAGCGCGGAATAATCAGCCTGCCACTGTTTTTTCAGCAACATCGGCCCACACCGAACCAAGGAGTCCCTATGGCCACCGCCGCCTCGCCAGCCCCTCCCGCGACACCGCCCCTGCGCGGCGTGCAACCGCTCCGCGCCGGCGAGGGAAACTCCTTCTTCTGGCGCAAGTTGCACTCGCTCACCGGCATCGTGCCCATCGGCGCGTTCCTCATCGAGCACATCATCTCGAACTTCGAGACCGTCCACGGCCCGCTGGCCTACGCCAAGCAGGTGCTCTTCCTCAACTCGCTGCCGCTGGTGCGCGTGCTGGAGTGGACGCTGATCTTCATCCCGCTCGCCTACCACGCCCTCTACGGCGTCTACATCGCAGTGCGCGGACGCAACAACGTCAATGTGTATCCGTGGATTGGCAACCGGTTTTACTTCTCGCAGCGTGTCACCGGCATCATCGCGCTGTTCTACATCGTCTACCACGTCTGGACGCAACGCTTCTCGGGCGTCAACCTGCCCGAGCATCCCGGAGCAGCCTTCGCAAAGGTCCAGCACGAACTCGCCAACCCGTGGATTCTCGCCGTCTACGTTATCGCGATGATCGCCACCACGTGGCACTTCGCCTACGGCACCTGGCTCTTCGCAGCGAAATGGGGCATCACTCCGGGCGACAAGGCGCGCAGGAAGTTCGGCTACGTCTGCGCCCTCGGCGGCATCATCCTCTGCCTGATGGGCCTCATCAGCATCTACTCGGTCGTTACCGCCCCGCCTGCTCCGGATGACGTCATGCCCAACGTCATGCAGACTTCCACAATGACGGCCCCCACGCAACCGGTTGTGCCAACAGCAGTCACCATTCCGGATGCATCGCGTCCGCAGCAATAGTTTTGTTAAGGACACGGGTTCAGCCGTGCCGACAGGCCACAGAGATAAGAAGAGGCTTTAGCCCCTGAGGGACAAAGAATGGCAGCAGCAACTCCCAGAATTATCGTCGTAGGCGGCGGACTCGCCGGACTCTCCGCCGTCATCAAGATTGCCGAAGCCGGCGGCAAGGTCGATCTCTTCTCCATCGTCCCGGTCAAGCGGTCACACTCGGTCTGCGCGCAGGGCGGCATCAACTCCGCCAAGAACCTCAAGGGCGAAGGCGACAGCGCCTGGGCGCACTTCGACGACACCATCTACGGCGGCGACTTCCTGGCCAACCAGACCCCCGTCAAGCAGATGTGCGAACAGGGCCCGGCCATCATCGACCTGCTCGACCGCATGGGCGTCCCGTTCAACCGGACGCCGGAAGGTCTTTTAGATTTTCGGCGCTTCGGCGGCACGCTCTTCCACCGCACCGCCTTCGCTGGAGCCACCACCGGCCAGCAGCTTCTCTACGCACTCGACGAGCAGGTCCGCCGCTTCGAGTCTGAGGGTAAGGTCAAGAAGTACGAAGGCTGGGAGTTCCTCTCCGCCGTGCTCGACTCGCACGGCGTGGCGCGTGGCATCTGTGCGATGGACCTGCGCTCGATGGAGGTCCGCACCTTCCCTGCCGACGCCATCATCGTCTGCACCGGCGGCAACGGAGCCATCTTCGGCAAGAGCACCAACTCGGTCGTCTGCACCGGCAGCGCACAGTCCGCGCTCTACCAGCAGGGCGCTTTCTACGCCAACGGCGAGTTCATCCAGGTCCACCCGACCGCCATTCCCGGCGAAGACAAGCTGCGTCTCATGTCCGAGTCAGCCCGCGGCGAAGGCGGCCGCGTCTGGGTGCCGAAGGACAAGAACGACAAGCGCGCCGCACAATCCATCCCCGAGGGCGACCGCTGGTACTTCCTCGAAGAGTGGTACCCGAAGTACGGCAACCTCGTGCCGCGCGACGTTGCCACCCGCGCCATCTTCAAGGTCGTCTACGAGCACGGCATGGGCATCGACGGCCAGCCAATGGTCTATCTTGATGTCTCGCACCTGCCGCCCGCGAGCCAGCACAAGCTCGAAGGCATCCTCGAGATCTACGAGAAGTTCGTAGGCGACGACCCGCGTAAGGTCCCGATGAAGATCTTTCCCGGAATGCACTACACCATGGGCGGTCTCTGGGTGGACAACCAGCAACGCACCAATATCCCCGGCGTCTTCGCAGCGGGCGAGGCTGACTGCTCCATCCATGGCGCCAACCGCCTCGGCGCAAATTCGCTGCTCTCCTGCATCTACGGAGGCTTCGTCGCCGGGCCGCAGGCCATGCAGTACGCCAAGTCGCTGCCAGCGCAGGAAGGCGACGGAGGTGCCGCAGCCGAACTTGCCCGCCAGAACGAGTTCAACAAGCTGCTGCTCAACAACCCCGGCACCGAGAACCCCTTCAAGATATGGCGCGAGCTGGGCGAGACGATGACCAAGCACGCCACCATCATCCGCTACAACAAGGGCCTCGAAGAGGCGGACGCGAAGATCGTCGAGCTGCTCGACCGCTACCGCAACGTCAACCTCTCGGACAAGAGCCAGTGGGCCAACACTAGCTTCGCCTTCACGCGCCAGCTCTGGAACATGCTCCAGCTCGCCCGCGTCATCGTGCAGGGCGCACGCCTGCGCGACGAGAGCCGCGGCGCGCACTACAAGCCGGACTTCCCCGAGCGCAACGACGAGAAGTTCCTGAAGACGACCAAAGCCAGCTTCAAAAACGGCGCTCCCGCCTTCGAGTACGAAGACGTGGACATCAGCCACCTCAAACCGCGCCCGCGCCGTTACGACGCCGCAACCTAGTCTTCAGTTGTCATCTTTCGCCTCAAGCGGAGTGGCAACTTTTCGCTGTTGAGTTTTGTTAGGGGCACGGCCGAACGAAAGGAGGCACAAAAAAAATGAATACAACAAGTTGCCTCCAGCCCGCTTCCCGCCGTCTAACTGGACATGGCTGGCATCGACATCTACTACACGATTCTTGCAGTGATCTACGCCTTGGTCCTCAGCTACATGTTCGTGTACTGCGCACGTCACTGAACCGCGCATCGAGCATGAAGGACGGCGACGCTCCGCTCCGTTCGACCAGAGCGAAGCGATCTACTGCGTCATCAATTAATTCCAATTCATCCAGTTGCAGGAATAACTTCAAGCACAAATTGAGATATTGCCTGGAGCCGAAATGGCCCAGCCTGTGGAGTTTTGTAACGGGCGCGGCTTAGACCGTGTCACAAAGAGCAGAGGAAAGACCGGGGCCGTAGCCCCTGAGGGCAATGCAGATGCCAAGCACCATCAAAGTCGAGATCAAGCGCCAAGCCAACCCGAACGCCCCCGCCACCACCGAGAAGTTCGAGGTCCCCTACCGCCCGGGCATGAACATCACCTCGCTGCTCGGCGAGATCGCGCTCAACCCTGTCGACGTGACCGGCAAGCCCACCACGCCCGTCACCTACGACTCAAACTGCCTCGAAGAGATCTGCGGCTCCTGCGCGATGCTCATCAACGGCAAGGCCACGATGGCCTGCTCGGCGCTGGTAGACAAGCTCACCGGCCCGAACAAGGACCAGACCATCACGCTCGCGCCGCTCTCGAAGTTCCCCATCGTGCGCGACCTCTCGGTTGACCGCAGCGTCCTGTTTGAGAACCTCAAGAAGGTCCAGGCCTGGGTCCCCATCGACGGCACCTACGACCTCGGCCCCGGCCCGCGCCAGTTCCCGCAAATTCAGGAGCAGCGCTACCCGCTCTCGAACTGTATCTCCTGCTGCTGCTGCATGGAGGTCTGCCCGCAGTTCAACGACGTGACCAACTTCATCGGCGCGGCCACCATCGCGCAGACGAAGCTCTTCAACCTCGACCCCGCGGGCGCGGTCCTCAAAGAAGAACGCCTCCGCGCGCTGACCGGAGACGGCGGCATCGCCGAGTGCAGCTTCGCGCAGAACTGCGTGATGACCTGCCCTAAAGGCCTGCCGCTCACCGAAGCCATCAGCGACATGGGCCGCGACGTCTTCGTCCAGAAAGTCAAAGACCTCTTCGCTCGCTAAGACGCCGCTGGCCTGTCACAAAAACCGGGTGCCCCATCTTCGCGACAGTTTCATCGTCGCTAAGGTGGGCCATTCGCGCGAAAGCGCGAACCAAGTCGTTAGCCTCGCTTATGATGAAACGCGATGCGTCCTCTAACGTTCACTGTGAAGCTCTGCCTGCTCCTCGTCGTAAGTCTCCCTGTCTCTGGTTCTGCATTCGCGCAATGCACGAGCACAATCACGCTGGTTCCACCCAAAACCAGACGCCTTCACAAATTCGCCGACCAGATCCCGAAAGGTGATTTCGTCAGCTACTCTTACCAACTGTCAGCAACTGACGATCTTCTATTCGTTGTTCATGCGACTCCCATAGGCCCTCACGTTCGGGAACTACTGATTACTCGCAATCATCTCACCGTGCAAAGTGTTCTCATGCGTGATCTCCCGGGATTGCACAACGATACTTTTTATGCTGAAAACTTTATCGCTCTCACAGTAACAAAAGCTTGTGCGGGCAACGCTCCGATTTACTTCGTTGCGATGGCTTACGCTGGCGACATCACAAGCGGAGACTTGTACTTTACCGTCGTTCCGATGGATTCCGGCTACAAGGTTTCGGCGCTTCCGGTAACAAGCGGGGGCACCATAGAAATCTCCCGTTCAAATCCACTCAATATCCGAACATGGAACAATCTGCACCAGGGCAGTTGCAACGCCTGCGAGACCCAATACCTCGTCACCGAATTCACTATCGAAGACGGGATTCCCATCAAAACCAGACACTACCATACTCACCGTCTTTACACACCAGGCCAATTCGATGATTTGAGGCGTGTACGTTTTATCCCGTAGTCTGACAATCACACTTGGTACAATTCTTCCTACTGAAACATTTGTTCCAAAGTAGGTGCCATGAACCGTTCGCGCGTCTTCAGCTATTCCCTCGCCCTGCTCGCACTCACCGGAACCCTTGCCGCCCAGAGCACAAACCCCTCAGGAAAGAAGATGACCCCAGAAGAAGTCCACCAGTCCGCCATCGTCGTCGATACCCACGCCGACACCCCGCAGCGCTTCGTCGATCAAAACTGGGACTTCACCGACCCCCTCGAAGGCGGCATGTTGAACTACGACTCCGCGAAGAAGGGCAATCTGGACGCGCAGTTCTTCTCCATCTGGGTCGATCCCGACCAGTACCCCGGCGACCGCGCCGCTTTTCGTACCCTCGAATTGATTGACGGAACTTTGGAGCAGGTCCGCAAGCACCCCGAC
>NZ_DASUBE010000158.1:0-9111 GCF_035763405.1 Edaphobacter sp. | reverse complement strand
ACAAAAAACGCCCGCAGGCAGACGGGCATAACGAGTCGAGCAAGGGTGGGGAGGCCGGAGGGGTGGGCGCGTCAAGTGCCAAACACGCACTTCCGTTTGGCGCGCGGGCGGCGCTTGCCCGAACGGACTCCACAAGGCCCGGTTCTCCGGGGCCGTCCACCCTTGCGGCGCGAAGTGGAGAATAGGCGCGTAAAGCGCCTTCCTGGCTCCTGTTTGGGGGGTTGCTTGAGTGTGGAAAGTTTGGCAACCGCGCGGAAAAGTTTTCCGAATGGGGCTTGTCACCTCTCAATAGGCTGAAACTCACAGGACTCATCAATCGAAGCTGCGGATGGGGTCAGGGTAAACAAAAATGTTTCGCAAAGAAGCGATCGAAATAGTGTCAAATGGAGTCATCGGTAGGCGGCTCCTGAATGTCAGGGAGGCCGCCCAATATCTGGGTCTTGAAGTGGACACGGTCTACAAAAAGTCCAGGTTGCGGGAGGTCCCCTGCGTCAAGGTCGGTCGTGCGTTGCGGTTCGATGTGAAGGCGCTTGAGCGCTACATCGAGCAACACACAATCGAAACCATTGACTGAAGGGAGAAGCTAAAATGTCTGTTCACAAATTGTCCGATGGCTTATATGAGGTCCGTTGGAGAGAAGGAGGTCGCAATAAGAGCCAGACCGTTCATGGTGGCTTGGAACTCGCCAAGAAAATATTGCGGAAGAAGATGACAAATCGAGACGAAAACCGGCACCTCGATGTTAAGCGGGAGATCAATTACCGCATGTCGGCATTGATTGACCGCTACCGGACGCACTACGGCAGCAAGAAGCTATCGGCGGATCGGGAAAAGAGCATCTTGGAGGGCATCCGATCGGAATTGGGGCGGCTGTTCGCGCGGGAGGTTGACGGTATAGCGGTACAGCGGTGGTACGAAAACCTTACAGGGGTTCGTGATCTGTCACTCGGTACGGCTGTCCGGCACTTCAATGTCATGCACCACATGATGGAGAAGGCTTCCACCATCTGGTCGAAGGAGACCGGTCTCGACCGGAATCCAGCGGACCAAGTGGAGGTGAAGCGTCCAGACGATGCCAGGGACCGTTATCTTTCGGAAGACGAGCTTCGCGCGCTGAAAATCGCGCTCGACGAACGGATGTATCGGAAGGGCACAAAAGACCTCAACAAGACAAATCTTCGTCTGAGGTTGATCGTGTTGATCGCCGTTACAACCGGAATGCGGTCGGGCGAGATATTCCGGCTTTGCTGGTCGGATGTGATGTATGGCGAGGGGCTGTTGGCGGTACGGGCAAAGCTGAAGGGCGGCAAGATGCGTTACGTACCGATGCCTCCGGAACTGGCCGTCGAAATTCGGCGGTATCCAGCAGTGATTGGTGAGGATCGAATTTTACCGCCAGAGCCGGGTACAAGAAGCGGACGGCAGCGAGTGGAAGGAAGTTTTGAGGATTTGCTCGCCCGAGCGGGAATTCAGGATTTTCGATTCCATGATCTACGTCACACCTTTGCATCCTGGTACATGATGAAGGGCGGCGATCTTTACGAGCTTGCGAAGATACTGGGCCACTCGAACATCAAAATGACCG
Source organism: Edaphobacter sp. (assembly GCF_035763405.1). Classification (NCBI taxonomy): domain Bacteria; kingdom Pseudomonadati; phylum Acidobacteriota; class Terriglobia; order Terriglobales; family Acidobacteriaceae; genus Edaphobacter; species Edaphobacter sp. Next base: position 7,526 of record NZ_DASUBE010000158.1, on the reverse strand, counting down.
AACGTTATGCCAAGCTGGGACGGCAGCACATCGCCAAGACCAGCAACATAGCGCGGGAGGTCTGGAAGCTGATGGAGCAGGAAGAGTCCGACAACAAGAGCGTCGGATGACGATGTTCGGATATTGTTCGGACGACTAAAATACTAACTCTTTGGTCGCCGCTAAGTTGTTTAGAATGTGGTGGCCAGAGACGGGATCGAACCGCCGACGCCGGCCTTTTCAGGGCCGCGCTCTACCACTGAGCTATCTGGCCTTGGCTGAAACGCTGATTGCGGGGAACGCCAAGAACACCCGCAGCGGTGCTGCTTCATCTGTGCCCGGCCCGTTCAGGGGAGCAATGCCGCCGACGAGAGTCGACAGCGCAAATGCAATTCAAGTATAGCAATCCCGCGCCATACCGCCAACTCACTCGCGCTGACCCATCTCGCGCTATCCTTTATTCTTTCTCATATTCTTTCTCAGCCTCTCACGTTGAAGGTGCATCGTATGCCGAGTCATGCCTCTGGTCTTGTCTGCTCTTCCCTCCTGCTTTGTCTCGCCGCCTCCGTGTTTGCCCAGCGCCCTGCTCGACCCCGAGCCGCAACTTCCGAGGAGCCGCGCGTCCAGCAGGCATTCAATCAGGCGAAGCAGAGCCCGCTCGAACTCTATGCATTTCTCGACCGGATGCCGAAGGGGGCCGACCTGCACATGCACCTCTCCGGCGCGGTCTATGCGGAGACGTTCATCAAGGACGCCGCAGCCGATGGCCTCTGCGTCAATCCCGCGACGTTGAGCTTCTTCAAACCGCTGGCCACCACGCGCAGTCTGCCGCAGCAGCCCGTCTGCGGAGAGGGCAGCGTTCGCGCCTCCGATGCCTTCAAAGACCAGCATCTCTACGACCAGCTTGTCGATTCCTTCTCCATGCGCAGCTTCGTTCCCAGCGCGGGCGTCAGCGGGCACGATCAGTTCTTCGCCACCTTCAGCCGCTTCGGCGGCATTGCTAAAGCCCATCTTGGCGAGTGGCTCGATGAAGTAGCCACCCGCGCTGCGGCGCAGAACGAACAGTACCTCGAAATCATGCACACACCCACGTTCTCTGCCGCTGCAAAGCTCGGTGAATCTCTTGGCTGGCCCACCGATGCCAACCCCGCAGCGAACTCCACGGGCGATGCGGCCGGAACGTCGCGGGCGGACCTTGCGCATCTCCGCGAAGAGCTACTGGCGGGTGGACTGCGCGACGAAGTGGAGGTCGATCGCAAAGAGATCAGCGACGCTCTCGCAGCGCGCAACCAGATTGAACACTGCGGTCAGACAGACGCCACGGCGGGTTGCTCGGTCAAGATCCGCTTCCTCGGGCAAGTGCTCCGCGCATTTCCGCCCGAGCAAGTCTTTGCGCAGACGCTGCTTTACTTCGAGTTGGCGAGTGCGGACCCCGACGTGGTCGGCATCAACTTTGTGCAACCCGAAGATGCCTACCTTGCCATGTCCGAGTATCACCGCCAGATGTTGATGCTCGACTATCTACACAGCGTCTATCCGAAGGTCCACATTACGTTGCACGCCGGCGAACTTGCTCCTGGCCTCGTTCCTCCAGCAGGTCTCCGCTTCCACATCCGCGAGGCCGTCGAACTCGGTCATGCTGAGCGCATCGGCCACGGCGTCGACGTCATGTACGAAGACAGGCCGCACGAACTGCTCAAGGAGATGGCAGCGCGGCACATCATGGTCGAGATCAATCTCACCTCGAACGACGTCATCCTCGGTGTTGATGCGCGTCATCATCCGCTGCCCATCTATCGCGCGGCTGGTGTCCCCGTGGCGCTCTCCACCGACGACGAGGGCGTCTCGCGCATCACGCTCACGCGCGAGTACACGCGTGCCGCGCTGGACTTCAATCTTAGCTATCTCGATCTGAAGAATATGGCGCGCGCCAGCCTTGAACACAGCTTCCTCCCCGGCGCGAGCCTCTGGGAAAAGCCCGACGTCTTCCTCCGCGTCAATCCGGCCTGCGCTGCACAGCCGATGGGCACGGAGAAGCCGAACGCACAATGCCGCAGCTTTCTCACGCAGAATGAAAAGGCGGCGGAGCAGTGGGAGCTTGAGCGCCGCTTTCAGTCATTTGAATCTGCTATCCGATAACGAAGATGCTCGCAGACGAAGAACGAAAGAGCCTCAGTCTCCGCTCACTGTTTGCAACGGCTGCATCTTGCCGGAGTGGCCGCGCAGCCGCGCCATCCGCGCCCGCAGGCGATCGAAGAACAGATACACTACCGGCGTGGTAAACAACGTCAGAGCCTGCGAGACGATCAGCCCTCCAACGATCGTAATGCCGAGCGGGCGGCGCAGTTCACTGCCGGTGCCGGTGCCAAGCGCCAGCGGCAGCCCACCCAGCAGCGCAGCCATCGTGGTCATCATAATGGGACGGAACCGCAGCAGGCACGCCTGATAGATGGCTTCCTTCGCGGTCTTGCCGTTTTCGCGCTCTTCCACCAGCGCAAAGTCAATCATCATAATCGCATTCTTCTTCACGATGCCGATCAGCAGAATAATACCGATCATGGCGATAACGCTCAGCTCGACCTTGAACAGCAGCAGCGCCACCAGCGCGCCCACACCAGCCGAGGGCAGCGTAGAGAGGATCGTGAGCGGGTGGACAAAACTCTCATACAGTATTCCGAGCACGATATAGACGGCCACCAGCGCAAGCAGAATCAGCAGCGGCTCCGACTTGAGCGATGCCTGAAACGCCTGCGCCGTACCTTGAAATCCGCCGTGGATGCTCGACGGCATCCCGATGTCTACGCGCGCCTGTTCAATGGCGACCGTGGCGTCACTGAGCGAAACGCCTGGCGTCAGGTTGAAGGAGAGCGTCACCGCAGGCGACTGCGACTGGTGGTTGACAACCAGCGGAATGCGCTCCGTCTCGTAGTGCGTAACAGCCGACAACGGCACCTCCGCTCCGGTTGTGCTCTTGACGTAGATGTTGCGCAGCGCGTCCGGATTGCGCTGATACTCTGGTGCGACCTCCATCACGACGTGATATTGGTTCAGCGGCATGTAGGTGGTTGAGACCTGCCGCTGACCAAAGGCATCCGACAGCGTGGCGTCGATGCTCTGCGGAGTGACGCCCAGCCTGCTCGCCGTGTCGCGGTCGATGACCAGTTGCGCGCGCAGTCCCTGCTCCTGCTGGTCGGTGGCAACGTCCTTCAACTGCGGCAGCTTCTGCATGGCGGCCATCAGCTTCGGCGACCACTCGTTCAACTCTGAAAGGCTATCGGAGGTCAGCGAGTACTGATACTGAGTTGCAGTGCTATGCCCACCAACCCGAACGTCCTGATAGGACACCAGGTACAGACGTGCCCCCGGAATGTGGTTCGTCTTCGAGCGCAGACGGTTGATGATCGCATCGGCCGTATCGCCGTGCTTTTCCCGTTCGGCATCCGGCTTCAGAGAGACAAACATCCTGCCTGAAGCGCCATTGCCGCCGCCCGGCCCAGCGCCCACGAAGGACATCACGTTCTCTACACCAGGGTCCTCCTGCACAATCCTCGCAATCTCCTCGACCTTCGGTTTCAGCCCATAGAAGGAGGCATCCTGCTGGCCCTGCACCTGGCCTCCGATGCGGCCTGTGTCCTGCTGGGGAAAGAAGCCCTTCGGCACAAGGATGTAAAGATAGACGGTGAGCAAAACGGTCGCAAGCGTGACTGTGAGCATCAGACCCTGATGGTCGAGCACCCACTGGAGTCCGCGGTCATACTCCGCCGTCAGCCAGCTCAGAGCGCGCTCGCCCATCTTGTAAAAGCGCCCGTGCTTCCGCTTCGAGTGCGGTTCCAGAAACCTCGCGCTCAACATCGGCGTGGTCGTCAGCGAAACGACCAGCGAGACGACGATCGCCACCGACAGCGTCACAGCAAACTCGCGGAACAGGCGGCCTACAATGCCGCCCATCAGCAGAATCGGAATGAAGACGGCGATCAACGAGGTACTCATCGAAAGCACCGTGAAGCCGATCTCCTTCGAGCCGATCATCGCGGCCTCAAACGGATTCTTGCCGCTTTCCAGATGGCGCGTGATATTTTCGATGACAACAATCGCATCGTCCACGACGAAGCCGGTCGAGATGGTCAGGGCCATCAGACTCAGGTTATCGAGTGTATAACCCAGCAGGTACATGATGCCGAAAGTACCGAGCAGGCTCAGCGGCACAGAGACGCTCGGGATCAACGTCGAGCGCACCTCACGCAAAAACAGGAACACGACCAGGATGACAAGCAGCGTCGAGACGATCAGCGTATACGTGACTTCCTTCACCGAGGCGCGAATCGTCGTCGTCCGGTCCATGGCAACGTGAATATCCATGGCCGGCGGCACAGACGCCTGTAGCTCCGGCATCATCTTCATCACATTGTCGACGGTCTCAATCACGTTTGCGCCCGAAGACTTGAAGACGATCACCAACACGGCGCGCTGGCCGTTGAAGCTGCCGCTGTTATAGAGGTTCTCGACTCCATCCGTAACCTGCGCCACGTCCTCAATCCGCACGACACCATGGCCCGCCATGGCGCTCTTTGACGCCGTTGAGGCCTGGGTGCCCGCGGCGCCTCCGATCACATTCGAGTTTGCCGCCGACGTACTGTTGGACCCGCTTTGCCCCGACACCGCTGCAGGCAACCCCGTACTCGCTTTGGCATTGCTCACCGGTCCGCGATCGGTCGCGATAATCAGCGGCGCATAGGCCGCCGCGCCAAAGAGTTGATCCGTGGTGCTGATGCTCCAACGTCGCGTGTCGTCTTCAAGGTAGCCTTTCGGCTTGTTAACGTTGATGGTGCCGACGGCGGCACGCAGCGCCTCCAGCCCAACTCCGTAGGCCGACAGCTGCATCGGGTTCGCCTCGATGCGCACAGCGGGCTTTGCGCTGCCTCCGCAAAAAGTCTGCCCCACGCCCTGCACCTGCGCGATCTTCTGCGCAAGGATGCTATCGCAGGCATCGTAGAGCTGGGGCACCGTCATCGTCTTCGACGTGAGCGCAAGGATCAGAATGGGTGAATCTGCCGGATTGATTTTTCTGTAGGTCGGATTACCCGGCAGGTTGGCCGGCAACTGACTGCGCGCCGCATTAATGGCCGCCTGCACGTCGCGCGCGGCGCCATTCACATCGCGGTCCAGGTTGAACTGCATCGTGATCTGCGCGGAACCCGACGAAGACGACGAGGTCATCTCGTTGATGCCGGCAATCTTCGCAAACTGCCTTTCGAGCGGCGTCGTTACGGCCGAGGCCATCGTCTCCGGATCGCCGCCAGGCAGGCTCGCACCCACAGAGATGACCGGGTACTCCACCTCAGGCAGATTGGACACCGGCAGAAGCTTGTAGGCCACCGCGCCCGAGAGGATAATCGCCACCGACAAAAGAAACGTCGCCACGGGCCGCTTGATGAACGGAGCGGAGAAATGTACCTGCCCCGCGGTCATGCGCTGGGCGATGCTCTTTCTGGCGTCAGCCAAATCCGGATTGTGCTCCTGATGCGCCATCAGTCCGCGCTCACTTCATGTTCGTGCGCGCGAAATTCGGCGTCAGCCTCGCGCGTGTGCAGATACTTCCGGCCAATGCGGTCGAAGAACAGATACACCACCGGCGTCGTGTAGAGCGTGAGCACCTGCGACACCAGCAGGCCGCCCACAATAACGATGCCCAGCGGCTTGCGCAGTTCGCTGCCCGTGCCCGAGCCCATGGCCAGCGGCAACCCGCCCAGCAACGCGGCCATCGTCGTCATCATGATGGGACGGAAGCGCAAGAGACACGCCTGATAGATCGCTGCCTCCGGCTCCATGTCATGTTCGCGCTCAGCCTCCAGCGCAAAATCGATCATCATAATGGCGTTCTTCTTCACAATGCCGATCAGCAGAATAATGCCGATTAACCCAATCACGTTCAGGTCGATGTGAAACAGCATCAGCGCCAGAATCGCGCCTACACCTGCCGAAGGCAGCGTCGAAAGAATCGTGATGGGATGGATATAGCTCTCATACAGAACGCCCAGGACAATATAGACCACGATGAGCGCAGCAAGAATCAGCAGCGGCTCGTTCGTCAGCGAGGCCTCGAACGACCGCGCCGTTCCTTCAAACTGCGCATCTACGCTGCGCGGCGGATTCAAGTCCGCCTTTGCCTTGTTGATTGCCTCCACGGCATCGCCAATGGATTTACCCGGAGCCAGATTGAACGAGAGCGTCACCACAGGGAACTGTCCCTGATGATTAATCGCCAGCGGAACTTGTGTCTCTTCAAAGTGCGTGAACGCGGAGAGCGGCACCTGCGTCCCGTTCGAACTCTTCACGTAAATATTGTTCAGTGCCGTGGGATTGCGTTGATACTTTGGCGCAACCTCCAGAATCACGTGGTACTGATTCAGTTGTGTGAAGATCGTCGAGACCTGCCGCTGGCCAAACGCATCGTCGAGCGTGTCGTCGATGTTCTGGGGCGTGATGCCCAGCCTCGCCGCCGTATCGCGGTCAATGACCAGATGCGCACCCAACCCACCCAACTGCTGGTCGCTGGCCACGTCGGTCAGCTCGGGCAGTTGCTTCATCCTCTGCATCATCCTGTCGGACCACACCGCCAGCTCTTCGGCGCTCGCGTCTTCAATCGAGTACTGATACTGCGTCCGGCTCACACGGTCGTCCACCGTCAGGTCTTGCAGCGGTTGCAGGTAGCACTGAATCCCAGGGACCTGCGACACATGCGACTCCAGACGCTGGATGATGTCGAGCGCCGAAGCCTTGCGCGAGTCCTTGTCCTTCAGATTAATTTGAATACGCCCCGTGTTGATCGTCATGTTCGTCCCATCGATTCCGATGAACGACGACACGCTCTCCACATCCGGGTCTTCAAGGATGACCTTCGCCAGTTGCTCCTGCCGCTGCTGCATGGCCGTAAAGCTGACCGTCTGCGGCGCTTCGGTAATGGCCAGCAACACGCCAGTGTCCTGTACCGGGAAGAACCCCTTAGGCACGGCGATGTAGAGATAGATGGTGAGGATAAAGGTGGCCAGCGTAACCAGCAGCGTGAAGGTCTGGTGACGCAACACCCAGCGCACACCCACGGCATACTTTTCGATGACGTAGTCGAACCATTTCTCGCTCTTGCGATAGAAGGCGTTCTGGTCCTCGGGGCGCGTATGCTTCAGCAGTTTGGCCGACATCATCGGTGTCAGCGTCAACGAGACCACCGCCGACACCAGAATCGTCACCGCAAGCGTCACGGCAAACTCGCGGAATAGCCGACCCACAATGTCGCCCATGAACAGCAGCGGAATCAACACGGCAATCAACGAAACCGTCAGCGATAGAATCGTGAACCCGATCTGTTCCGAGCCCTTGAGCGCAGCTTCAAGCGGCGAGTCGCCCTCCTCCAGGAAGCGCGCAATGTTTTCGATCATCACGATCGCGTCGTCCACGACGAACCCGGTCGAAATGGTCAGGGCCATCAGCGATAGATTGTTCAGGCTATAGCCCAGCAGATACATCACGCCGAACGTACCCACAATCGA
>NZ_DASUBE010000157.1:0-33978 GCF_035763405.1 Edaphobacter sp. | reverse complement strand
GCGTTTTCGGCGTCCTGTTTGATCTTCGCGTCGCGTGCCCGGATCTTCTCCTCGCGGGCGTTCTTGGCAATGCCGCTCTTGTCGAAGGTGTCGTTGGCGGCGGAGTTGACGTGGGCCTCGTTCAGCACCAGATCGTACTTCGCCTCTTTCTCCAGACCCACCTTCTTGCCGCCGGCGAAGATCTCGTGACGCCCATGCTCCTCGTACCACTTGGTCAGGGTGGAGGTCATGTGCATCTTTTCGATGATGTTCCTCCAGCCCACGCCCGTGTTGTACGCGCAGAAGCTGATCTCACCTTCCTGCGTCGCGTAGGGGATGATGCACTGCTCGGTGCGGCGGAAGTCGTAGTTGAACAGGTCCTGGAACCACATGCCGGCGATGAACAGGAAGTTCCAGCGGTCGGCGCGGCGCTGCTCGATGTCGGCCATCGTGCGGTCGCCGGTGACTTTGCCGTAGTTCTTGTTGGTTGCGCCGAAGCATTTGTCGAATTTCTGTAGCAGGTCCATGATGCGGAAGTGCGTCGGTGCCTTCGATGGGTCGTAGTTGCGCAACAGCGCAAGCGATACGCCGACGATCGAGAGGAACTTGCCGCGCGCCGCGTCGTTGACCTTCGCCACGTCCTTGGCAAGCTGCACGGCGTCGAGAAACGCGGTGACGGGAACGGCTTCCTTGGTCTCCTTGTCGATCATCAGCGCCATGCCGATACCACAGTTCGGGTGGCAGCCGCAGGAAAGCTGGCCCCAGTCATGCTCCGGCCCGTGAACCAGGTCGGCCCAGTCCGAGAAGGTGGACATGAACGAGATCGGGAACCAGTCGCGCGTCGATTCGCCAAGCCCGGTCTGGTTGCGGATGTCGTGCGCCAGGTGCGACAGCGTATAACGCTGCGCTGCGCGGCGCTCGTCCGAAATCTCCTCATCGCGACCAGTAAACGAGACTGGCTGGAAGCTGAGGAAGTTAATCTTCTTTGGGTTATCGAGCGCGAACTCGATGATGCGGCCCACCTGCTCGTTGTTGATGCCGTTGACAATGGTCGTCACGGGAACGATGTCCACGCCGGCCTCGTGCAGGTTATGGATAGCCTGAAGCTTCACGTCGAACGCATTGCCGACCTTGCGATGCGAGTTGGCCGCGTTGCCGATGCCGTCGAACTGGAGGTAGGCATAGCGCAAACCGGCTTCGGCGGCGGCTTTGGCGAATTCCTTCGACTTGGCGAACTCGATGCCGTTAGTCGCGGCCTGCACCGAGTTGTAACCCACCTTGCGGGCGTAGGCGACCGCATCGAGGAAGTACGGCGAAAGTGTAGGCTCGCCGCCCGAGAACTGCACGCTCATCTGACGGCGCGGCTTGATGGTGATCGCGTTGTCGAGCATGGTCTTGATCTCGTCCCATGTCAGCTCGTGGACGAAGCCGACCTGGTTCGCGTCCATGAAGCATGGGTCGCACATCATGTTGCAGCGGTTGGTCAGGTCGATCGTCAACACCGAACCGCGGCCGTGAGTCACCGTCGAGGTGCCGTGGTTGTGCAGCTTCTCGTCGTTGTGGGCGCGGATGTCACGGCCGGGGAAGACGTCTTCGAGATGCTTCATCATCGGCGGGTCGATGGACATGACATCCTCGAAGTGGCCGTGGATGGGGCAGTCCTTCACCATCATGATCTTGCCGTTGCGCTCGATGATCTGCGCCTTGATCTCGCCGACCTTCTCGTTGAGCAGGATCTCGTGCGGCAGCTTGCCATCCACGATTTGCTGGCGGATCTCAGGGATGCACTTGGGACACAGCGAATCGGTCGTGCGTGGCCAGCCCAGCGGGGGCTTCTCCTTCTGATAGCTCTTGAGCAGCGGCTTGTCGCTCCACTTTGGGGTAAAGCTCTTGTTTGGACTAATCGAGTTCAGCTTGCTGAACACCGCCCATCCTGCCTTCGCTCCGTAGGTGAGCGCCTTTTCCGCCAACTTTGCTGGCTTTGCCATTGCTTATCTCTCCTCAAAAATCCATTTGCTTCGATTGCTTTGTCGCAATCGTCTTCGACATCGGGTTCAACGCGCAGCGCACAACGGCATGAGCTGTTGCACCATGTCGCGCGCAAGCCACCGCATTACCCTATAGCTATGATGCGGTGGGGGATAGTTCCGGTTCGCAATTAACAGTACGCATCGGGATGTCTAGGCAGAAGCTCAGACGGTTGAACGGCAATATTCTGCATTGAACGGCGATTTGCTGCTGCGAATGGAAGGCCGAAGCATGGAAAATTATTTGATATGTGGGCCTCTTTGGGTTACTGTAGTGAGTCCGGCGCGGCAACATTATTGATGATGCGCTGCACAAAGATGACGCGCACGTGAACGCGGCTGGCCACATCGGGCAGAAATTCAGTCAGCAGATTATTGGCCGGGTCTATGGCCAGACCGGTAATAATGCGTGCCACTGTGGACTCGCCGTTGGGGTGGATGCCCGGCACATAGAGGTTGCTCAGCTCTGCGTTGATAGGGTAGGAAAGCAACGTGCCATAGTTGGGCATCGAGCGGCCATCGTCGCCGCGCGCAACCGCAGTCCGCGAGATGGCATACAGGATGCGCCGTGGCACACTTGCGCGCGGCATCCGGTAGTATCGCGGGTCCTGATGCGCGATCGCAGGGATGGCGAACACGCCGAAGAATTGGCCGGTGGCGTCCTGCAGCATGCTGACTCCGGCGCTCTTACCGAAGCCCTTCCAGCCAGGTCCGTATGCCGTATGCGAATCGATCCCGATTGTAATCGCGGAGACGCCCACAATAGTCCCGAGATTGGCCGGGTCGGTAAGACTATGTAGGGCCAGATAGCCCTTCTGCCTCCAGGTCAGCGGAATCGCCACATTGGTATTGAGAAACCGCTGATACGGGTAGATGAGTTCAACGCAGGGCCGGGGAGCCTGATTGACGCGGACCGGATCCAGATAGATGACCTTCATAGAAGTGAAGACTCCGCAGGTCTTCGCCCCGCTGCCATGGGTCTTGAACGCAGCTTCAGCGATAGCCACAACGTCCTGCCGATGGGCCGCACTGGGTGCGTCTGGCAGCGCGTTCGATGCGGCTTGCGCCGAAGACCCTTCCGTTGCCATAGAGTTTGGCGGTATTGTCTGGGCGCCTGCCAGCGAAATCAAGAAGAACGGCGCCCAAAACAGTATCCAATGCATATGCGCAATCCACCCCCCTCTCCCTTTCAACACTATCAAGGGAAAATTACTCCCGCTTCTTGAGATGAGCGATCCGCAACGCGTCGTCAAGAAACTCATCGACAACGAAACCTATGGCCGATCCTCCCAGAGAGCCGGTAAAGGTCTCCATGCCCTCGCGGAAGGACGTGTTTTTTGACGGATAGTACGTGAGAGTGAGAGCAGCGCCAGCCGCATCGCCCGCAAAGAGCGAAAGGTTCGGAGTCGCGCGGCCATCGTCCTTCCTCGTAACGACGACGCGAGTTGCGGCATAGAGTCCGCGCCTCAGGATGCTGTGCCCTCGGCCCATTTGGTAGTAACGCGGGTCCTCATGAAAGACGGGCGCGAACACTGATTCGGTAAAGATGGTCTCACTGGTATCGCGCAGGACCGACGCGCCGAGCCGTTCGCCGAATGCCCCGCTGTCGACTCCATAGTTCGGCCTGCCGTCGATCAAATGAGACCAGCCCGCGGAGGTTAGCCAAGAGATCGCCGAAAGCGGCGAGACAGAGTCTTTCAGGCCGACGAGAACTTTATCGGAGACGGACAACGGCGGCGCGATCTCGTCGGGCGTAATGTTCGTATCGAAACGTCCTGCCGGTCGCGTGCGTTGCCTCCATGCCTGAGCGACGGGCGTCCCTGAGGACTGCGCTATAGCTGGCGTCTTGGCACCCAATGCGTGAGCCCTTCCAACCATGCCTGGAGCATCGGGGAGCTCGAGCGCAACGTTCACAGCAGATTTGGTGACGGTCGTCTGCGCACAGCATAGCGGCGTCATGGCCGTAATCAGCAGACACGTCACGAATGCAACAAGCCTGGCTCCAGAAAAGACCAAATGGATGACCTCGATGAGCTTCTATTTGGGGCGGCACGATGGCCGGTAATGACGGGGTACAATCCAACTCGTCTACCATACAACGGACGCGCACACGGTGCCTGGAGTTGCATGAGGATGTATTGAAATCATTGGCCAATCGTGCGTTACCACATCGGCACCACACAGCGGAATAGCCCACAATGTGCGTTGACCGGCCTTTTTCCTCATCTACATAATTGAAGCTGGTGAGGTGCGCGATGCCCGAAGCGACGAAACGCCCGTGGGAGCGGATATTTCAAGACGTCGGCTCCCGCACGGAGGACGATCTGCGTAAGGTCATCCAATACATCAACGACGAAGTAGTGCCGGACGTTCGCCGCAACGGCTCCCAGGCCTTGCGCGTTGCGGCCGCAGAGATGCAGAAGCTGGCTCAGCGAATGGACGATCGCGCACAGGACGCGAAGCAGCCGGAAGACGCGGGGAAGCCTTGAGCAGCGCAACGTCGATCCGCGCCCGACTGCTGCCAGCGACCGTACTGTCCGTGCTTGTGCTGGGCGCCGCCGGCTGCCATCGAGAAAAGATAAGGGCATACAGCCCGCCGCCACCGCCCGCTATCAACCAGCGTTCGCACACAGCAACTTCAGATCGTGGAACAGTATCTGCCGAAAGTTCCAGGTCTGCTTCCGCGAGCATCCCTGAAAGCTACGGTACGCCTGTCATGACGCAGGTCGGGATCGCGAGCTGGTACGGGCCTCCCTACGCAGGTCGCAGAGGTGCCGACGGCAAGGTCTATGACCAGAACGCCATGACCGCCGCCCACCTCACGCTGCCGCTGGGCACCCTCGTGCGTGTCACCAACCTTGCCACGAACCAGTCCGCCGTCGTGCGCATCACAGATCGCGGCCCCTTTGTTCACGGGCGCATCATCGACCTCTCGCTCGCTGCGGCAAAGGCAACCGGCGTCTATCGCGCGGGAGTCGCCAGGGTTCGTGTCGAAGCCTTTGACCCGCCCGGTCATGTCGCAGCCGATCACGCTGGCCGCTGGTGTGTGCAGATTGGCGCGTTCTCGCGGGAAAAGGACGCCATCAAACTGAAGGCGGATCTGATGCGCCGTTACACCACCGCCAAGGTCATCGAATTTGCCGGACCCACCGGTTATTGGGTGCGCGTCAATCCGCGCTATCCCGACAAACGCACCGCCACCGAGGTCGCCGATAGCATCCACCCCAGAGACCCCGCCGCCGAGCCATACCTCATCCGTACAAATTGAATCAAAGAAGAACAGATCTTCCAAAAGCGGGTACAAGTGGAAGATAGCGGCGAAGGCGAATCGTGCTGTCTCGCCCCCGCCGATAACGTGGCTATTTCCTGCCGATCTCTTCGCGCAGTTTGGTGTCTTTTTCCCTCAGCTCTGGAGTCATATTCTGCTGGAAGTCCTCGATCTCAAAGATGGGGCGCAGTTCAATCTCGGTTTCGCCATCAAATGGAGCGCGCTTCAGCCACTCCACCGCCTCCTCCATCGACTTCACCTTCCACAGCCAGTAGCCCGCGATCAGCTCCTTGGCTTCGGTGAATGGCCCGTCGGTCACGGTTCGTGTGCTGCCGGAAAACTTTACCCGTTTACCGTGCGAGCTGGGTCTGAGGCCCTCGCCAGCCTGCATCACACCGGCCTTCACCAGATCTTCGTTATACTTCGTCATCGCAGTCAGAATTTCCGTGCTGGGCAGCACGCCTGCCTCTGAGTGCTTATCCGCCTTTACAATCACCATGACACGCATCGCATCATCTCCTCTTAATTCAGGTATTGAGCCGGGTTTGGCAGCAAGCGTCCGCTGTCTCAATCCGGCTTCTATCTCTATGTCGAACGGCGGCCCGCTGATTCGACATTCTGCATCATCTTTTTTCGATGCCCTCAACCCTGCCCGCTTTGCCGCTAACCGGTACAATAATCGAGGCATCCCATGACCTGGTTTAAACGCGAAGAGAACGAGATCGTCAACGACGCCCGCCGGACCGTCCGCACTGAGGGCCTCTGGGTCAGGTGCGAGGGCTGCCGCGAGGTCATCTTCAAGGCCGACCTCGAAGCCAACTTGCGCGTCTGCCCCAAGTGCGGCCACCACTTCCGCATCGACGCCCGCTCGCGCATCGAAAATCTGCTCGATCCTGGTTACGAACTGGTCGATCTTGACCTCGTCTCGACCGACCCGCTCGACTTCACCGACCTGAAGCCCTACAAAAAGCGCCTGCACGAGGCCCGCAAGAAGACCGGCCTGAACGATGCCATCATCAACGCGATCGGAAAAATCGGACCGCACGAGGTCGTGCTCAGCGTCATGGAGTACAACTTCATCGGCGGTAGCATGGGATCTGTCGTCGGCGAGACCATCGCCCGCGCAGTGGACCGCTCGCTCGCAACCGGCAACCCGCTCATCATCATCTCGGCCTCCGGCGGCGCGCGCATGATGGAGGGCATCGCCAGCCTGATGCAGCTCGCCAAGGTCTCAAACGGCCTCGGCAGGCTCGACGAAGCCAAAGTCCCCTACATCTCCGTCATGACCGATCCGACCACGGGCGGCGTCACCGCCAGCTTCGCCATGCTCGGCGACCTCAACATCGCCGAACCCGAAGCTCTCATCGGCTTCGCCGGCCCCCGCGTCATCGAGCAGACCATCCGCCAGAAGCTCCCCGAAGGCTTCCAGCGGTCCGAGTTCCTGCTCGAACACGGCTTCCTGGACGCCATCGTTCCCCGCAAGGAGATGAGGCAGTACCTCTGGCAGGCCCTCAGCTGGATGACCGGCAAACAAAGCCCAGCCGAAGCAACTTCCGCCTGAGTCCGCGTAGGAGGCTGAGCTGGTCCAGATCTCGGCCTCCAGCCATTCGTAAGTTATTAGGCAAACAAAAAGCGAATATAATCTGGTTGAGTTTGCGCTATGGGCAAAGCTGCACATCCCGAGCGGTTTGGCTTCCTGCACATCGACCTGAACTCGTTCTTTGCCTCGGTGGAGCAGCAGTTGCACCCGGAGTACCGGGGCAGGCCTCTGGCCGTGGTGCCGACCAAGGCCGATACGACCTGCTGCATCGCGGCCAGCTATGAGGCCAAGGCGCTTGGCATCAAGACCGGCACGCAGGTGGGCGAGGCGAAGAAGATATGTCCTGAGATTGTGCTCATCGAAGGCGACCACGCGGACTATGCAAAGTACTCGAAGGCCATCAGCGATACGGTCGAGATGGTCTGCCCGGTGGCGCACAACCCTTCCATCGACGAGATGGTATGCGAGTTAATGGGGCGCGAGCAGGAACCTCCGCGGGCGCGGCGCATTGCGCTCGACATCAAGCGGGCCATCTACAAAAGCGTGGGCGAGGCGCTCCGGTGCTCGATTGGTATGGCCCCGAACTGCTACCTGGCAAAGATCGCCAGCGATATGCAGAAGCCAGACGGCCTGATTGGCCTACTGCCCTCGCAGTTGCCGCGAGCCATCGCGCATCTTGAACTGCGCGACCTGCCCGGCGTGGGCGCTCGAACTGAGGCGCGGCTGAACCGGCGGGGCATCCACACGATGGAGCAGTTGCTCGCGCTCGACCGCGCCGGGATGCACAAGCTCTGGGACAGCGTCTGGGGCGACCGCCTCTACCACTGGCTGCGCGGCGAAGAGACCGGAGATGATGGCGCGCCCGTGTCGAGCGGCGTGCAGAAGTCGCTTGGCCACTCGCACGTGATGGCCCCTGAGTTTCGCACCGACGAGGGCGCATGGGCGGTGGCGAATAAGCTGCTTCACAAGGCAACGATGCGGCTAAGAATGGAGAAGTTTTACGCGGGCTCGCTGTCCGTGACGATCCGCTTTGCACTCACGAAAGAGCAGGCCGTGCACATGAAGTCGCGCGAGCACTTCAGCGGGCTCAAGCACGCGGGTTGGGGTATGGAAGCGCGCTTCCGCGAGTGTCAAGACACTCTCTCGCTGCTGGAGGTCATGCGCCAGCTCTGGCGGCAGCGCCCGCAGGGCGAAGAATTCCGCAGGCCGTTCTTCGTCGGCATTACGCTCAGAGAACTGACGCCGGAAAGCGAACATCAGGCAGAACTGTTTGACGACCCTAATAACAGGCCGCAACTTTCGGCGACGATGGATAAGCTCAACCTCAAGTACGGCCACACCACGCTGCACTTCGCCGGAATGCTTCCAGCGCGCGAGTCCGCACCTACACGTATCGCATTCACGCAGATTCCCGTGCAGTACGGCGTGGATTACATGTAGCGTCGGCTATCCTGCTGTTCAGCATGAGTGCGCATCAACAATATGTTGGACGGCTGGCGCCTTCGCCGACCGGGCTGCTGCATGTTGGCCACGCAGCAACGTTTTGGACTGCCTATCAACGCGCGCAAGAGCGTCACGGCATACTGCTGCTGCGCGACGAGGACCTCGACCCGCAGCGGTCGAAGCAGGAGTTTGTCGATGCGATGCTCGAAGACCTGGCCTGGCTCGGCATCGAGTGGACGGCGCCGATGATCGTGCAGTCAAAGCGGCTGATCTTATATCGTGAAGCATTTCTGCGGCTGCTGGCGGAAGGGCTTGCCTATCCATGCTCGTGCAGCAGACGCGAGCTGGCGCGGATGGTTGCCGCTCCACACGAAGATACCGACGATGAGCCTGTCTATAGCGGGCGATGCAGACCTACAACCACGGCCGCACGAACTTTCAGCGAGGGCGTGAACTACCGCTTCCGCGTGCCGGAAGGCGAAACAGTCTCGTTTACAGATGTGAACATGGGCGCACAGAACTATACGGCGGGCGCGGACTTCGGCGATTTTCTGGTCTGGCGCAAAGACGGCCTGCCCAGTTATCAGCTTGCCTGCGTGGTGGACGATGCCGCGATGGGCATCACTGAAGTTGTGCGCGGGGCCGATTTGCTGAAGTCCACCGCACGGCAGATTCTGTTGCAACGCGCCCTCAGCCTTGGAGCGGTCGATTATTTTCATACACGCCTCGTGCGCGATGCCGATGGTGTAAGGCTGGCCAAGCGACACGACGCACTGGCGATTCGCAAGCTGCGCGAGCGCGGGTTGCGGTGCGAGGATGTTCGGGCGATGTTTGCCCGATGAAGAAGGAAAGCGTGAATGCATCACCCGCGCTTATCCGCGAATATCCTCGGTCGTACCGTCAGTTTTGCCTGTAGGTAGCCAAAACCTCACTCCACGATTTCATCTCATACTCATGCGGAGGCGTATCGCCGGCCAGGTAGCAGACAAAATAGTCCCAGCGGCGGCGCGTCATATACTGCGAGTCTTCGCCGTAGCCGTGGCGCATGTTGGGCAGCACAATGAGGTCGAAGTCCTTGTTCGCCTTGATGAGCGCATCGACCACTAGTTGCGTATTGTACGGAGGCACGTTGTCGTCCATCGTGCCGTAGGCGAGCAGCAGATGCCCTTTCAGATTTTTGGCATAGTTCTGATTGGCCTGGCTGTCGTAGTTCGAAGTGCCGTCAGGATTTTTCACCAGCAGCCCAGCCCATTTCTCGGCCCAGTCATCTTCATACTCGCGATTGTCGTGGTTGCCGCTCTCCGCGATCCCCACCTTGAAGAAGTCGGGGAAGTGGAACATGGCCGACACAGTAGCGTTGCCCCCGCCGGAGTGCCCCCACATGCCGACGCGGTCGAGATCGATCCACGGATAGCGCGCCGCTAGTTGCCTGATGCCCGCAATCTGGTCGGGGATCGTGTCGTCGCCCAGTCTGCCGTAGTAGAACTCGTGGAAGGACTTCGAACGCTCGTCGGTTCCCATGCCGTCGATGCAGACGACGATGAAACCCAGCTCGGCCAGCGCCTGATCGTCGCCGTGTGCGGCGGAGAACTGCCGCGACCCGCAGGACCTCGACCATGGGCCGGGGTAAACGTAGTCGATGATGGGGTACTTTTTCGCGGGATCGAAGTCCGTCGGCTTGAACATATAGCCATAGAGGTCGGTCTTGCCGTCGCGCGCTTTCACCGTGATAGGCGTGAGCGACTTCCAACCGGCAACCGCCAGCTTCGTGATGTCCTGCTTCGTCACATCCATCATGAGCGCGCCGTCGCTGTTGCGCACAACCGTAGTCTGCGGTTGGTCGGGCTTCGAGTAGACATCGACGAAGTAGCGACCATCAGGCGAGAGAGTGAGCGTGTGGTCAGCGTCTTCCGGCGTCAGCAGCGTTTGCTCGCTGCCGTCAAAATGAACACTGTACAGATGCTCGAAGTAGGGGTCGCGTCCGGTCTCCTTCCCGGCCGCCAGAAAGTAGATCGTGCGCGCGTGCGGGTCTACGCGAAGCACCTGAGTCACCATGCCATCGCCATGCGTGATCTGGTTTTTCAGCTTGCCGGTTGCAAGATCGTAGAGATACAACTGGCCCCAGTTGCTGCGCTCGCTGTACCAGAGAACCTCATTCGATTCGGGAAGGTAGCGCCAGTTGACGTGGTTATACCCGCTCTCATAGAAGGTTGGTACCGATTCAGTCATTACCGTGCGCACGCTGCCGTTGGCGGCGTCGGCCACACGCAGCCACTCTTGTTTGTGATCGCGCGAGGTAGAGACGAAGGCAAGGCTCTTGCTGTCCGGCGCCCACTCCACATCGTCCCAGTGCTTGTCGTTGCAACTGACGTCATCGCAGATGGTCGAGCGATGGTAGTCATTGGGCGTCTTCAGGCGGATGACCTTGCGCTTGTCCACATCGATGATGACGCGCTCGATCATGATGACGTTCTTGTCGCCCACCAGCGGGTACTTCCACGCCTCCAGCGTCGGATGGCCGTTCGTGGTGGGAACGAGATACATATCGCCGACCTTGCGCTGATCCTGCTGAAAAGTAGCAATCTTCTTCGAGTCGGGCGACCAGGCGACGATGGCGCTTGCAGACCGCTGCCAGCCTGCATTGTCGGTCGCATAACCAAAGTCGGTGACGCCGTCGGTGGTTAGTTGCGTCTCCTTACCTGTGGCCACATCGCGCACCCACAGGTTCCAGTCACGGATGAACGCTGCCTTTTTCCCATCGGGCGAGAACGTCGCGGGCTCATTACCGGCATAGCTCGCGGCTTTTTCAACACTGCATCGTCCTGCGCTGCTTAAGTCGCACTGCATCCGAAGGCCATTGTCGAGCGTGAGTGCAACTTTGCGGTCTCCGTCGCTCAGCGTAAACTCGGCAATTTTAAGATGGCGCGCGTCGTAGGTAGTCTTTCCATCTGAAGCTGCGGTCAGCGCCGCCGCGAGCTTTGCCTGGTCGAAGGCCGGGCCTTTGGTCTTCTTTGCCGGATCGACAAGCATATAGGTGACGCCAGCCGCATCGCGGTCGCGATACCAGAAGCGCCCGTCATCCAGCCATGCAATATGGTTGACCGTGTGGTAGACCAGCGGATTGACGTTGTACGACATGAACTTTTCGGCGCGCGCGTAGTCGGCCGTAGTCAGTTGTCTTCCCTGCGCTCTCCCGCTTGCAGTCCAGCAACATGCCAACGCAATTCCGGCCACCACATACAGTCCCTTACCCTGCAACATGCACCTCCGCATTCCATCAAATGAACGCACTCCAGACTACGCGAAGCAGTTGCTATCCGGCATCCGTCTCGCCGAACTTCCACAGCACTTGGCGTAGAATCCCCATCCACACTGGAGCATCGCCTGTCGAAACACCCATGCGCATGACCAGCCTGCGAAGTTGCTCTTCAGTGCAGTTTGCCGGATGCCGCTTGATATATCCGCTCGTCCGCAACACCTCGGTCAGCAATGTTACCAACCGCTCGCGCTCACCTGCCGTTGCTGCTGGATCGTCAACCTCCGCAAGCGACTCACCGCTGTGGCGGAAGAGTTCATACAGGCAGACCGCAACGGCCTGGCCAAGATTCATGGAAGGGTGCCGAGCGTCCTCATACTGCTGCATGGGGATGGTCAACAGCCAGTTACAGTGACTCAATTCCTCATTGCTCAGCCCGGTCTTCTCTGATCCGAAGAGCATGGCGACTCGGCCTCCAAGATCTTCGCGCGCCATTTCGCTATGAATCAGCGGAGCAGCCTGCTGCAACGTACGGAGCGGGTGCTGCAACGCACGCTCGCCCACTGCCGTTGTTCCAACCACCAATGTGCAGTCAGCAACTGCGTCCACTACAGAAGCGAAAGTCCTGGCGTCAGAGAGCACTTCAGAAGCATCCACGGCGGAACGCGCCGTCGCAAATGGCACGGTGTAATCGCTAACGATGCGCAGATGGCGAAAGCCGAAGTCGTGTATGGCCCGCGCCACTGCGCCGATATTATTCGGGTTGCGTGCGCGCACCAAGACTATAACGACACGGCTGAGCTCTTCAGCGGAAAGCATTACTTCTGATTTTAGGCGCGAAAAATGCGGCCAGCGAATCTCTCGCAGGCCGCATGGTTGGTGACAGATTGTTTACCGCCGGTCGCGCCCGCCTTCTTCGCGTGCTTGCGGGTGCGGATTTCCCTGCCGTGCTTCGTTGTGCTTGTCGTTGTAGATCTGGCGGCTCACATGGTTCTGCTGCCGGTTGACCTGCTGGCGTTCCTGTTGAGTCAGGCGTCCGTTGTTGGCCTGGCGGTCGTTGCGCACCTCGCGGTTGATGTTCGCCTCGCGGCCCTCAACGTTCCTGTTCTCATGCGCTGTCATCTGGCCGGAGCGGACTCCGTTGGCAATACGGTCTTGCTGATTTTCCGCGCGTGCACCCGGACGAGACATTGCCATCGTCTGCGGACGTCCATGGTTGACCGAGGCAAGCTGGCCGCGATCGTGCGAGGCAACATCGCGGTGGCTCACCTGCTCGCTTGTGGGCTGATAGTGTCGCTCATGGAAGGCGGCCTCTTCGCGCGCATTGGCGCGAGCTTGCAGGCCTCCGTTGCCTCCGTTGTAGCTCACCTTACTGTAGTTGTTCACAATGACTGTCTTGTTGTAGACGTTATGAACATTAACTACATTGATGTTATTCACGCTGCGGTTGTAGGCAAAGACGCCATGGTTCCAGTAGCCGCCCTCATAGCCAACGCCGGTGTAGCCAAAGCCGTAGTGGACTCCGCCGTAGAAGCCGATGTGCGGTCCCCAGTAACCGGCATGGAAAATGTAAAAGCCGCCAGGGCCGTAAGCCCAGTAGCCGGGCGTCCAGAGCATACCAACGGCCGGTGGCCGCACCCACACGCCGGGCACCCAGTAGTAGCCGTCCGGGCCGTAAGCCCAGTAGCCGGGCGTCCACAGGTAGCCGTCGCCGGGGCAGATGGGTTGCGTATAGACCGGCAGCGCCGGCGGCGCAATGGTGATGTTGACAAAGACCCCAGCGGACATGGCCGCAGGTACTAGCGCAAGGGTTGCTATCAGAGCAAACTTACGAACTACGTTGAAAGATCGCATCATCAACCTCGGGGAGAGCTATACGGCATCAGCGGCCGCTTCGCTTTGATTGGAACGAGCGCCGTGCCCGTCCGTAAATACCACTATGGGAACACGGCCTCGTGCAGGAAGTTTTCCGAGTTGATGGAAAGCTTGTTCAGCCTCTGCAACTTAAGTGCCGGAGCACTCTAAGCCCCACGCAATCATCACAATCCCCGGGTGTAACGGAAAAGATACGGGTCATCTACACTCGTATCTGACCAGGTATGTCCGATAACTTCGCCCAGACAGTCAAGCAGCAGGCCGACATCGTGCGCGTCATTGGCGAGTACGTCAAGCTGCGTAAGAGCGGCGCGCAGAACTACACCGGCCTGTGCCCCTTCCATAAAGAGAAGACCGGAAGCTTCTCCGTCAACGCCACGCACGGCTATTTCTACTGCTTTGGTTGCCACGAGAAGGGCGATGTCTTCTCCTTCCTGATGAAGCTCGAAAGCATCAGCTTCCCAGAGGCCGTTCGCGCCGTCGCCACAAAATGCAACATCCCGTTGCCCAAGCGCGAGTTCAGCTCGCCCGAAGAGGCGCGCGAAGCAGGGATGCGCAAGCAGCTCATCGACATTCACGAGGCCGCGACGCAGTACTTTGAAGCAGGCCTGAAGAGTGCCGAAGCGGCACGCGCCCGCGAGTATTTGACGGGCCGAGGTGTCACCGCCGACACCATCGCGAAGTTCCGTATCGGCTACGCTCCCGACGACTTCAACCACATGCGCAACGCGCTCTCGGCGCACTTCGCCGAAGACGTACTCCGCGCGAGCGGCCTGTTCAGCGCGCGCGAGCAGGCCGACGGCAGCCAGGGCCAGCTCTACGCCCGCTTTCGCAAGCGCATCACCTTCCCCATCGCCAACGAGGCAGGCAAGACGATCGCCTTTACCGGCCGCGCGCTCGATGCCGAAGACGAAAAGGGAAGGCCAATCGCCAAATACCTCAACTCACCCGAGACCTCGCTCTATATCAAGGGCCAGGTGCTCTTCAATCTCGACAAGGCCAAGGCCGACATTCGCAAGCTCGGTTTCGCGGTCCTGGTCGAAGGCCAGATGGATTGCATCTCCGTCTATATGGCGGGCATCCGCAACGTCGTCGCCACGTCGGGCACGGCGTTTACCGAAGCGCAGGTGCGCCTGCTCAGCCGCTTCACTCCCGAAAAGCAGATCATTCTCAACTTCGACCCCGACACCGCAGGCCAGAACGCCACCGAAAAGGCCAGCGTCGTGCTGACGGAAGAGGGCTTCGAGGTGCGCATCGTCACGCTCGACGACGGCCTCGATCCCGACCGATTCATCCGTGAGCGCGGGCTCGAAGCCTACACTGCGGCCGTGCGCGGCGCCAAACGCTATATGGACTACCTCATCGACCGCGCACGCCAGGAATTTCCTTCTCGCACTTCGGACGCGAAAGTGAAGGCGATGAACTTTCTGCTGCCGCATATCCGCCGGATGACCAACCGCATCCAGCGCGACGAGTTCGCCGCCGACGCCGCGCAGAAGCTCGGCATCGACTCTGCCATCCTGCGCCAGGAACTGAAGCAGGCTGCCGCGCAGCGCGTCGAGAGCATCCGCCAGCACACGCACGACCCAGCCTCGGAGACCGAGCGCGTCCTGCTGCGCGTCTTGGTGTTGCCCGAAGATGACCCTGCCCGGGTGCTCGCCGCACAAGAACTCTCGCAGCATCCCGAGTGGTACGACGGCCTGCCCTCGTCCGCTGTTCTGGAGGCGCTGGCCAACTCTCCGGTCCCGGAAAATCCGCTTGATGCCGCTCCAGACCAGGAGGGCCGCGTCCTGCTTGCCCGCGCACTCGAAGGCGGTGAGCCAGCCGAAACCAACGATCCGTCGCAATCCATGATCGAGCAGGTCGAGAACGCGCTCCATACCTTACGCGCACGCCGTCTCGAACGTCGCCAGCGCGAGATCCGCACGCTCATTGCCGAAGCCGAACGCCGCAATGACCAGGAGATGCTCACTCGACTGATCGCCGAAAAGATACAGATAGACCGCTCGCTGCGGGAGTTTTGAACCTGAGCACCGGCCCGCGCCATCGCCCGGAACGTTTCCTTCATCTTGTTACAATCCACTTAGCGGATAAGCCGTTGAGACGCCTGTTGGGGAGCGGACAGTCTCTGGCCAACCAGGCACCTCCGGTGGATCAGACCGTGACCTCCAATCATTCAACCAACGCCACAACTAAGCGCATCGACCGGAGACGAAGAGAGAAGACAGCATGGACAGCCACACCAAGCGGCGACTGTTTCTCGGCTTCCTGTCCGGCTGGATCGGCAAGCTGGCCGGAACCATCGTCCAGTTTGTCCAGATCCCTGTCTTTCTCCATTTCTGGAGTGTTCCGCTCTACGGCGAGTGGATGATCGTCAACTCGATTCCCTCCTACCTCAGCTTCAGCAACGTTGGCTTCGGCAATGTGGCCGGTAATGAGATGACGATGATGGTCGCGCGCGACGATCACGAAGGAGCTGTCCGTGTCTTTCAGAGTTGCTGGTGGCTGATCGTCTTCATGTGCTCGTTGATCATCATGCTGCTGTCGGGCGCTCTCTATTTCCTTCCTGCGGCGCGACTATTGAAACTCACTCACATCAGCGAAACCGACACCAAGTGGATCATCTTCTATCTTGGAGTCGCTGTACTGCTGGGCCAACTGGAGCAGTTGCTACAGGCCGCTTACCGGTCCATCGGACGCTATCCCTTTGGCTCGTTTCTGAAGACCATGATCTCGCTGGGGGCGTACACCTGCATGATTCTCTCGGTGGTCTTCGGTGCTGGCGCACGCACGGCCGCGCTTCTGTTCGCCTGCGCCAACGTAGCCGGAACCGCGCTGCAATACACCATGGTGCGGCGCGATGTCGCGTGGCTCAAATTTGGTTGGAGCCATGCAGAGATGAGCGAAATCCGCAGGCTGGCGCGTCCTGCCATCGCTTTTATGGGATTCCCGCTGGGCAACGCACTCAACCTGCAGGGCGCGGTCCTGGCCGTTGGCTATGCTCTCGGTCCGGTAGCGGTCGTCGTCTTTGGCACGGCCCGCACCGTCTCCCGAGTTGCTCTCCAGATGGGCAACATGGTCGGCGGCACCTTCGAGCCGGAGATGTCGATCGCCTATGGCGCAGGAAACATCCCGCTGATCCGCGCTCTGCTGCGCCGCGCCTGCCAGTTGGCGATATTCGTCTCGGTTGCGGTGACAGTCATGATGCTGGCAGGCGGGCCTTGGTTCCTGAATCACTGGACAGGAGGCCACGTACCGCCCAGCCGCGGACTGCTGAGCATCTTGCTGGTAGTCGTTGTCATTTACTCGTTCTGGGCCACGGCTTCATCTCTGTTGACCTCGACGAACCAGCACCAGCGTCTTGCCGTCTTCTACATCCTCGGCACAGCGGCAAACTGTGTTCTGTGCTACTTCCTGGGACGAGCGTATGGTCTTTACGGCGCGGCTTCTTCGCTGCTCGTATCAGAGATCGTCATGAACCTGTACGTCTTGCCGGCTGCGCTGCGCATCTCGCACGACACGTTCCCCGCGTTCTTGGCCAGCATGACCCACTACCCGCCTTCGCTGCGCCCGGCCGCGCTTTTTTCGCGCTTCCGGCGCTCAGCGGCGGGCATTGAGGGCTAGTTATAACGCATGTTATAGCCAAGCGGAGGCATTCGCCATCATGGCCACCACCGTCAAGATCACCGCCATCGGAAACTCGGTTGGCATTGAGCCGCCCAGGGAAGTACTAAACCGGCTACATGTCGAAAAGGGGGACACTCTCTTTGTGACGGACACTCCTGACGGGGTCCGGCTCTTCCCTTACAACGTTACGTTTGCTCAGAAGCTGGAAGCCCTTGAGCAGATTATGCGCGAGAACCGCGATGTGTTGAAGAAGCTCGCGGAATAAACAATGGCCGAGCCGATCCGGATTGACAAACCTGAGACCCTGATTGCGCACTCAATGCAGTTAGCCGAGCATGGCGGTTCCGATGGAATCAGGGACGAGACATTGCTCGACTCCGCTCAGCCGAAACCACGGAACGTCTTCGCCTATGTCGAAACCGCCGATCTTCCCCGACTCGCCGCATCCTACGCCTTCGGTATCGCGCGGAATCATCCATTTTTCGATGGAAACAAACGCACGGCACTTGTGGTTTCCGAGGGTTTTCTGCGTTTGAACGGTTTGCGGATTAGCTCATCCCCAGAAGAGAAATACTTTACCTTCCTGCACCTTGCCGACGGCTCGCTCGGCGAAGAGGAACTCGCAGAGTGGTTCAGAAAGCACGCCGTTTATCTGTAAGTCGATGCATCTAAATGGCTAATGGAGACTTGGTTTTGAAGGGGCGCAACTCTGCGGATTGCGAAAGAAATGCGCGCTCCGTGCTTTTCGGTGGGAGTGCAGGGCTTTAGCCTGCGAAACCTCAGCAAAATCAAGAGGCTTTGGCCCCGGTGCGTCCGACACCGACTGTCGGACGCACCTTTTGCAGCCACTGTAGTCTCGCTGCAAACCGCTGGGAGGGTATCTCTGGAGTCTATTTCGCGTCTGGAACGTCCAATCATGTGGTATTCTGTGATTCGCTGGGGACGTGTGCCTTTGTATGCCCTGCCTTCTGAGGCAACCGGGCTTGCCACCGCGGTCTTAACCGCACCTTACTCCCTGCCAATACTTGAACCACCAGGGGATTTTTCCGCCTGCATCGCGCCTGCGCGTTCAAAATGACTCGAAAGGTCGGCGGCCGTCCCATCTTTAGAATTCCTCGCGAGGAGTGCGCACTGCCGTGGCTGAAGAACTCGACAAGTACGAAGAAGATATAGATAAGCTCATCGATACAGGGAAGGAAAAGGGCTACCTGACCTACGGCGAGGTCAACGACCTCCTGCCTGGCGACATCACCACGCCCGACGATCTCGATGACCTGCTCACCACCATCAACACTCAGGGCATCGACGTGCTCTCCGGCGAGTCGAAGTTCGGCGGCGAGCGCGAAAAGTACGAGCCCGAGGCCGGCGAAGAGTCCGAGGACGTGGAACTCGACCTCTCGCCCGGAACGCTCGAAAAGACTAACGATCCCGTCCGTATGTACCTGCGCGAGATGGGCACCGTGCCGCTGCTCACCCGCGAAGGCGAAGTCGAAATCGCCAAGCGCATCGAGCGCGGCCAGCTTCGCGTCATGAAGGCCATCTCGCGTTCGCCCATTGTCATCCGCGAAATCGTCGGCCTCGGCGAAGACCTTAAGCGCGGCGTGCGCAACATCAAAGAGGTCGTTACCTTCGACGAGGAAGAACTCACCGAAGAGATCCTCCAGGCCCGCGTCAAGCACACCGTCGGCCGCATCGACCACATCCTCAAGCACCAGAAGAAGATCGCTCAACTTGAAGAAAAGGTTGCTGCGCCGCATGGCAAGGACGCCAAGGCCAAGGCGAAGGACGCGCGCAAGAACCGCTGGCTCATTGGCCGCGAGAACGTCTACATCAATCGCATCGTCCGCGAATTGAAGTACACCAACGGCGAAAAGAAGCGCCTGCTCGACAAGGTCAACAAGACCGTCGATTCCATGCGTACGCTCGAGCGCCAGATCAAGACCCTCGACACCAAGCACGAGGCCTCGAAGTCCGAAGAGCTGCGCAAGGAGTACAAACGCCAGCAGAAAAACTGCCGCACCGACCTCGAACGTCTCGAACAGGAAGCGGGCATCTCCATCGCCGATCTCAAGCGCACCCAGCGCGAGATGATCCAGGGCGACATGGACGCCGAGCGCGCCAAACGCGAGCTGATCGAGGCCAACCTTCGCCTCGTTGTCTCCATCGCCAAGAAGTACACCAACCGCGGACTGCAGTTCCTCGACCTGATTCAGGAGGGCAACATCGGCCTGATGAAGGCGGTCGACAAATTCGTGTACCGCCGTGGCTACAAGTTCTCGACCTACGCGACGTGGTGGATTCGTCAGGCGATCACCCGCGCCATCGCCGACCAGGCCCGCACCATCCGTATCCCGGTGCACATGATCGAGACCATCAACAAGCTCATCCGCACCAGCCGTCAGCTCGTGCAGGAGCTTGGCCGCGAAGCGTCTTCGGAAGAGATCGCCCGCCGCATGGACATCCCTGTGGCGAAGGTCCGCAAGGTCCTCAAGATCGCGCAGGAGCCCATCTCGCTCGAAACGCCCATCGGAGAAGAGGAAGATTCGCACCTCGGCGACTTCATCGAAGACCGCATGGCCGTCAGCCCATCCGACGCCGTCATCTCGGTCAACCTGAAGGAGTACACCTCGCAGGTGCTGCGCACTCTGACGCCGCGCGAGGAGCGCGTCATCAAGATGCGCTTCGGCCTCGAAGATGGCTCCGAACACACGCTCGAAGAGGTTGGCCAGAGCTTCCAGGTCACGCGCGAGCGCATCCGTCAGATCGAGGCCAAGGCCCTGCGCAAACTGCGTCACCCCAGCCGCAGTCGCAAGCTGAAGGCATTCGTGGATGGTGTCAAGGACGCATGACCTGGTGTATGCGATTTGAACACGCGGGCAACAGCGCAGGCTGTTGCCCGTTTTCGACTTATGCACCTGCGACCAAAAAGTGTCACGGGGCCGCACATTCCTGAGATGATGAGAGAACAGCCCAGAGGATTCGACAACAGTGGACAGCCCGCTCTCTCAGCTCACTGCCAATCAAACGGACGAACAGCAGAATGAGTCGTCCGTCGCAGTCCGGCCTGTCTCTTCCCCATCGGAACAGGCCCCTCTCCAGCACTGGCTGCGACGGTTCTGGCCGATCTATTGTCTGCTCGTGGCTCTCGTCACCTTTGGTTACGCACTCTGGGATTCCTATCAAATCGATGGCGATGCAGTTGCCTACATGGACATTGGCGACCTAATTCGGAGCCACCACTGGGCAGGCGTCATCAACGGATATTGGAACCCTTTGTACCCTGCGGCACTCGCGCTTGGTCACATAGTCTTTCATGCCACGCGCTTCACCGAGCTTCATGCGTATTACATCGTGAACTTTGGCATCTTTCTTTTGGAGATGCTCGCTGTCGTCCTCTTCAGCGACTCCATCATCCGATTGCGCAATGTTCAAGAGGAGGCTGCCGTCGGGGGTCACTCAGCCGGCTTCCTTCTGGATCGCTATGCTCTCCGCTACATCGGTCTCGCGTTGCTGGTCATCGCCTCGCAGCGGGAATTGAGCATGGGCAAGGTGCGTCCCGACGCTCTTCTGATGGCATGTCTGCTCTTTGCCCTTGCGGCTCTGCTGAACCATCTCTCGACAGGCCATCTCCGTTATGCTGCGCTGATGGGTGCGGCACTTGGATTTGCCTATCTAGCCAAATCCTTTGCCTTTGCCTTTACGGCAGTGTGCCTCGTCGTTCTCATCGCGTTCCGTTGGATATGGCTCCGGCACAAGCCCGCGCGAATCGTAATAGCTGCGCTCGTCGGCGGGGTCTGTTTCGTCATCGTCGCCGGACCCTACATCGCCGCGCTCTCTCGCCAGAAGGGCCGTCTGGACTTCGGGGATTCGGGCACGCTCAACTATGCCTGGTACGTGGGTGGAACGGAGAAGATGCATCTTCAGCAGAACCAGACGGCGCTCTTCGGCTCGGCTGACGTCCACCTCAAGCATCCGGAAAAGGAGTTGCTACAGTCGCCCGTCGTTCTCAGCTACAAAGCTCTTCCCTATGGCACCTATCCCGATTGGTTCGACACCAGCTTCTGGAACGATCAGATCAAGACGCACTTCAATCTTCACGGGGAGATCCATCGCGGGTCACGCAACGTAGTCCTTGTCATGCGTTATCTGCTCAACCATCCGGAGGCGTGGTTACTGCTCGCTGTTCTTCTGGTGCTTGGCACGCGCCCCGGTCTCAGATGGAGACCAGCACACAATTCCTTCTGGCTGGTGCCGACGTTGCTTGGTGTCCTGGTCTTCGTCATCTATGGCATGGTGAACATTGAAGAGCGATACGTGACGATCGGTTTTCTCGCAGTCATTCTGGCGCTGTTCGCAGCACTGCGACCGACGCACAAACGAATCGGCGGTGAAGCCCTTGCCTCCTCCGCGCTTGTACTTCTGTTTGCCTTGCTGGCTGTAGGCGAGTCTGCACGCACCATCGCGCAACTTCGGCGCGACCTCTCCGTGGCCGGTTCTCCAGGCGGGTGGTACGACGCCGACACGTTTGAAGCGGCCCATGCACTCAATGCACTCGGCGTGGGGCCCGGTGACTCGATCGCATGCATCGGGACCCGCGCCTGCCTCTACGACATCTACTGGGCGCGCCTGGCCGGCGTCCGCATTCTCACCGAGATTTACCTCCCTACTTTACCGCTCTATCCGCAACTCGCGGCGATGCCGAATCGCGCGCTGGCCATCGACACCGTGCGCGGGCAGGGAGCAAAAGTCCTTGTAGGCTACTTCAGTCCAGGCATTCAGCCTGGCGCCTCGCCCATACCGCCCGGTTGGATTGAGTTGGGAGACTCCCCCTACTACGCGCTCCCGCTCAACCTTGCTCCATCTGCTCCCACTGCAACCAAAGCGCCCTGACGCAACATCAAGCTAAGCTGTTTGTATTATTCAAAACAATGAGCGACCTCACTGTCACCATCCTGATGCCCTGCCTGAATGAAGCAGAAACGCTCGCCATCTGCGTTCGCCAGGCCGTCGCCGCATTACGCGACAACCATGTTGCCGGAGAAGTGCTCATCGCTGACAACGGCAGCACAGACGGCTCGCAACAGATTGCGACAGACGAAGGAGCGCGCGTCATCGCCGTTCCCGTGCGCGGCTATGGAGCGGCGCTGATGGCCGGCATCGAGTCCGCGCGCGGCAAGTACATTTTGATGGCTGATGCCGATGCGAGCTACGACTTTGGCCATCTGCCCCGCTTTCTTGAGAAGCTCGAAGAGGGCAACGACCTCGTCATGGGCAACCGCTTCAGCGGCGAGATCAAGCCCGGGGCCATGCCGCCGCTGCATCGTTACCTCGGCAACCCGGTCCTCAGCTTCATCGGACGCCTCTTCTTCGGCATTCCCGTCCGCGACTTTCACTGCGGCATTCGCGCGATGCGCGCAGAGACCATCCGCGCACTCGACCTGCACACCACGGGCATGGAGTTCGCCAGCGAGATGGTCGTCAAGTCCAGTCTGGCGGGCCTCCGCATCGCCGAGGTGCCGACCACGCTCTCGCCCGACGGCCGCTCGCGCCCTCCCCACCTTCGCACCTGGCGGGACGGATGGCGTCACCTGCGGTTTCTACTGCTCTACAGTCCGCGATGGCTCTTTT
The DNA here is from genome assembly GCF_035763405.1 of Edaphobacter sp. NCBI lineage: Bacteria > Pseudomonadati > Acidobacteriota > Terriglobia > Terriglobales > Acidobacteriaceae > Edaphobacter > Edaphobacter sp. The sequence continues at coordinate 11,335 of NZ_DASUBE010000157.1, read as the reverse complement.
TCTACCCTGGTGTCATCACCTTCGTTGTCGGCCTGCTGATCTCGCTCTGGCTTCTCCCCGGTCCGCAGACCGTCGGCCGCTGGACGTTCGACGTCGACACACTCACCTACTCTCTCGGGTTGGTCCTCATCGGCGCCCACATCTCCGCCTTCGCGGTCAGCGCCAAAGTTTTTGGCACGCAGGAGGGTTTTCTGCCTCCCAACCCGAAGTTCGAGCGGGTCTTCCAATACATCACCCTCGAAGTCGGGCTTCTGTTCGGCTGCGCTCTCCTGCTCGCAGGAATCGGTATCCTCGTCTACGCTATCCACCTGTGGCACGTCGCCGGTTTCGGAGATCTCTCGCCCCAGCGAATACTCCGGCTCACGCTCCCCTCAGCCACCTGCATGATGCTTGGTGTCGAGGCGATCTTCGGTAGCTTCTTCCTCAGCCTTCTCGGAATGAACCGCCGCTAGCCTGTTCCATAGACCAAGCCATCTTGACCGCAATCAGCACCCGTTTGCCGCCATCCATCACACGTCATCCCGATCGGAGGCGGCGCTTTTTGCCACTGCAGCGGAGAGATCCCCGTATTTCTTCTCTGGCCAATCCATTTCGCGGTGTTCAGTAATAATACGGCGTCCTCGCGCCGCTCCCATGCCCACACCGTCACGCGCGGCAGGGTATTCATCCGTGCCGTCAGCACCCCGCTCGGCGTAGGCCGCGCATCCGAGCGCATTGCCCACAGCGCCGCACTCGCCAGGGCAAACACGGCCCACCAGCCCGCCGATAGCCTCGCTGCACCATGCATCGCACCACGATGCAGCAACTTGGCCGTCAGGTCAAGCTTCGAACAGATCAAGTGGGTCGCGTTTTCCGGAACCACAACGGGCTGACGCGCGTATCATTTTCTGCAAGCCCGACCAGGAATCCGGAGACCTACATGCAATTCCCCGACTCCATCTATACCTGCAACATGAACGACTACCAGCGCGCCCTGTTCTACACCGAGTACGAGCGCGCCCGCAAAGACGAGGTCGTCTGCGTCCTCTTCGCCATCTTCCTCGGCTGCTTCGGCGCTCATCACTTCTATCTCCGCCGCAACGGCCTCGGCATCGTCTACCTGTTGCTCTGCTGGACCGGCATCTCCGCTATCCTCGGGTTGATCGACGCCTTCCTGTCCCCGGGTCGCGTTCACAGCTACAACGCCGAGTTGGCTCTCGCCATCTCCGGTTGCATCCTCAATAGCGCTGCTTCGCTCTCCGTTCCGCGAACCTGTCCGTCCTGCTACAACAACATCGAGTCAGCCGCGGCCTTCTGCCCTCGCTGCGGAGCCTCAACTCAGCCTCTACACACTCAGCCAGCGACTTAATCAGACTTCTTTAAGCACAAAAGACCACCCTTTTCGGGTGGCCCTCACTGCATTCGCTTGAAACGACGCGTTACATATTGGTATGTCCGGCGCGCATCTCTTCGTTAAAGGCCGGTTTGATGAAGGCTAACTGTGCCGCTACTTCCGCCGCATACCGTTCCTGTCGGCCCATCAGCGCCGCAGTGGGCGTGGCAAACTCGCCATCGGCCGCGAACTGAATGAGACCTTCGGAGGCAAGCGCCACCGCCGCCTTTTTCAACTCCGCTGCGGTCGTGTTCAGGTACTGCGCGTCGCGTGGATCCGCCAGCCATACCGGCTGCCCGCCGCCCAGAACGCCTGAAAGCCAGAACGCCTTGGCCGCCAGGTATTCGTGCCGCTGCGCTTCCGTCGTGTCGTTGAAATTGAACTGCTTCTTCCACGGGCTGAAGTAGCGGGTCGTCACTGGCACAGGCTGGCGGTTGCCGCTTTTCACCAGCTCAAGCTGGCCCTGGTCCATCGTCTTACGCACAGCGTTGTAGATGAATCCTTCAGCAAAAGGCTGCTCGGGGGCCTTCACAATCTCGGCAAAGGTCAGGGTCATCGAGGCCGCGATCTTGGAGTGCAACACTGCTGGCTGACCGTCCTCCAGCCATACCTCGCCATGCACCAGATACGTGTCCGCGCCTGAGGTCGAGGTGTGGAACGGCCAGGCAAACTTGCTGAACCGCAACGGAAGACCATGCAGCGTCAGATAGCAGTCCGGGCGGGGGTTCTTCAGCCGCTTCGCCGCCTCCGCCAGGTACTCCGCTAACTCAGCTCGCAGATCGGCTCTGTCGAGATCGACCCTGCTGCCCAACTCCAGCGTCTCCGTCTTTGCCGCGTCGCCGGCCAGGCTCAACTTATACCGTACCGTCGGATTGCCGGAAAAATCCGCCCCCGCTTCACTCGAAACCACTGCCAGTCCGGCTATCCTGGCCGCCGCTTCCAACTGTGCTGCCAAAGCCGTCTGCATTCCCATGCTCATCGTCCTCATCGTCCTTCAAAAATTTTGGGTGTCATTCCATTTTACGACTCAACCGGCCTCCGGCGCCCCTGCAACACATAGTTCCCGGCAATCTTTGCTACGGTAGCGGATGCAAACGTGAGAAGCTCTTGATGCTCTTCAAATGCACTAAAAATGGTGCAATTCCGACACTAGGTGTCGCTGTGTTGCCATCTGCTCTGTTCTGCGCAAAGCAGGCAAAGCCTTTCTGTTTACCTGCAAAACCTTGCATCATTGCGAAATTGTTCATTTTGTGTAGTACCGTAACTTGTTGTTTCTGCGCAAGTATATGCACATCAAAAGATTCTCCAAATTGGCATGGCACCTGCTCTTAGCAAGTGTGAGGAACGACCTCGAAAGCTCTGATGTCAATGCTTTGCCTTAGGAGAACAACTATATGTTTAAAACGATTGCAATACTGACTGCACTGGTCATTGGCACCGCTTCTATGGCCAAGGCAGACATAATCTCTATCAACGGGAGCGTTAACTACGATCCCACGAATACTACTTTGACCTTCACCGGTCCGACGGTTGGTGGGTATCCGTATGGGAGCGTCGGCGGTACCTCGACTGGGATTTTCAGCGCCTTCCAGGATTGCTTCGGATGCGTGCAGCTACAGAACCAAACACTCAACTACGGAAACTTCGTCGGGCCTTATTCTGTGTTCCACATCTCTGCGACTCCCGGCAATGGCAACCAGGATTTGCTGGTTACGTTCACCTCGATCACTTCGGTGTTAAACAATCTCGAGATTACCGGCGATGCCATTATCAACATCAATGGTGTGGTGACCCCCGGTATCCTGGACCTGACCACGCAAGGCAGCAAAGGTGGCCCCGTCAACGTTACCTTTTCTGCTACCACGTCAACCGTTCCGGAGCCTGAGTCGCTTGCCCTCTTTGGAACCGGTCTGCTCGGCATCGTCGGGCTGGCGCGTCGCAAGTTCAACGTCTAACCGGCAATCATGCACTGTACTGGGCCGGAAGCCGCAACGGGCTTCCGGCTCATTCCTTTTACGCCGACGATTGCGTTCGGCCCTCGGTCTGCGCCATCATCGTTGAACATGCAAAACCTCGCCGCGCTCCCCACCGAACTTCGCAATCCAGCTACCGAACACATCGACCAGCTTTCCACGCTCGACATGCTGCGCATCATCAACGATGAGGACGCTCGCGTAGCTGCTGCTGTCGCCCAGGTGCTTCCCGAGACTGCACGGGCCATCGACGCCATCGCGCGGCGCTTCGAGCAGAGCGGCCGTCTCTTCTACATCGGCGCCGGTACCAGCGGCCGTCTCGGCGTGCTCGACGCCAGCGAGTGCCCGCCCACCTTCTCCGTTCCTCAAACGCTGTTTCAGGGCATCATCGCCGGGGGAGACTCGGCCCTGCGCAACTCCAGCGAAGTCTCCGAAGACTCACCTGAACAGGGCGTGGCCGACCTTGCCGCGCGCGGCTTCACGCAGAACGACGCGCTCATCAGCATCGCCGCCAGCGGCCGCACGCCCTATGTCCTCGGCGCGCTCCGTTATGCAAAAAGCCTGGGCGCGCTGACCATCGCCCTCACCTGCGTGCCCAACTCCGAGATGGCCGCCCTTGCTGACATCTCGATTGCCCCGGTCACCGGCCCCGAGGTCATCACCGGCAGCACGCGGCTTAAGGCTGGTACCGCCACCAAGCTCATCCTCAATATGATCTCGACCGGCGTCATGGTCCGCACCGGCGCAGTCTACGGCAACCTCATGGTCAACGTGCAGCCCACCAACGCCAAGCTTGTCGATCGTGCCCATCGCATCATCATGGCAGCCACTGGCGTAGACCAACCCTCCGCAGCCGCGCTCCTGACCAAAGCGGGCAGTGTGAAGAAAGCCATTGCCATGCAGAAGCTCTCGCTCTCGGCCGAAGAGGCCCAGGCCAGGCTGGACGCCGCAAAGGGCAGCCTCGCTGCGCTTCTGCGAAGCACAAAGTAAGTGTCATTCTGACCCAGAGCGTACCGAATGGGGACGAATCTCGGCATTTTATTCGTTACTGTACGAATCTTATAAGTTGCGATGTCCACCAGCCCCTACCTCGCGCTCATGACTGTAGCTCACGCTCACGCAAACGCTCACGGCGCGCGAACACCAGCCCTCGCCCCGCTCGACACGACACTGCTCGGCGCGAATCCATCGGTCAATGTCGCCGAGCTGCGCGACGCAGGCTTCCGCGTGATTCCCTGGACCACCAACCTGCCCGCAACCATGCGCAAGCTCATTGCGCTCCGCGTGGACGGCATCATCTCCGATCGGCCCGACATCCTCCAGGCGGTGCTCAAGGAAGAAGCAGCAGCCCATCCGTCCGAGGCTGCATACTTTAATGCCTTTGAATCAACCGGTCATCGCGGAGCGCGCGGACTCCGCCCGGAAAACACTCTCCCCGCCTTCGAGGCGGCGCTCGACCACCTCGTCGCCGCGCTCGAAACCGACATCGGCATCACCCGCGACCGCGCCCCGCTCATCTGGCACGAGCAGTTCCTCGACCCGCGCTCCTGCCGCCGCGCCGACCACACTCGGTACACGCTCCACAACCGCGCCTACATCCGCGACATCACGCTCGCCGAAGCTCAGAGCACCTTCCTCTGCGACAAACTCCACCAGCTCCGGTTCCCCAACCAGACCAACAACCTCGCGCTCTCACCCGTCGCCGTGGCCTTCGCTGCCGAAGAGCATCTCATCGACCCTTACGCTCCCACACATGTCGAGCAGCTCTTCCGCTTCACCCATTTCTACGCGAACTACTACCGCACCGGCCCTGGCCATTCGCATCCAGAGGCTGCCGCCCGCGCCGCCAGCGCCGAGCAAGTCCGCTTCAACATCGAGACCAAGATATTGCCATGGCCCGATGATCCCGAAGGTATACCAGTAGAGAACTTACCTATTCCTGGCCACGGCGCCGAGCCCACGACCAACCATACCGCCGCCCCTCAAACCTTCGTTACTGTGCTAGGCGAAGCCATCAGCCGCAACAAGATGGAAGCCCGCACCCGCATCCTCAGCTTCGACTTCCGCATTCTCCAACTCGTCGAAGAGCAGCTTCCACGAATCCCCACCTTCTACCTCACAGAGTCGCCCGCCTCCCTCGGCACAGCACTCCTGCCACCGTCCCTACGCCAGCCTTGACCACTTAAAACAACCCCATCTTCCGCGGTGTCTCGATGCCCAGGTGCTCATACGCCAACCGCGTCGCCACGCGCCCGCGCGGAGTCCGATCCAGAAACCCAATCTGAATCAGGAACGGCTCATAGACCTCTTCGAGCGCATCCTGCTCCTCAGCCAGTGCGGCAGCCAGCGTGTTCAAGCCCACTGGTCCGCCATCGTACTTTTCGATGATCGTTCGGAGCAGCCGCCGGTCCAGCTCGTCGAAGCCGTGCGCGTCCACCTCCAGCATCGTCAGCGCGGCCTGCGCCGTTGGTCTGTCGATGACGCCCTTGGCCCGCACCTGCGCGTAGTCGCGCACGCGCCGCAGCAGCCTGTTCGCAATACGCGGAGTACCACGCGAGCGCATCGCAATCTCCGCCGCGCCGTCCCGGTCGATCGGCACGCCCAGCACCTCGGCCGAACGTTCCACCACAAACCGCAGTTCGTCGTCAGTGTAGAACTCTAGCCGCAGCAGAATCCCAAACCGCGACCGCAGTGGCGACGAGAGCAGCCCAGGCCGCGTCGTCGCCGCAACAAACGTGAACGGACGAATCTCCATCACATGCGTGCGCGCCGCCGGCCCCTGCCCGATGATGATGTCGAGCTTATAGTCCTCAAGCGCCGTGTAGAGCTTTTCTTCCAGTACTGGTTGCAGCCGGTGAATCTCGTCCAGAAACAACACCTGCCGCTCGCGCAGGTTCGTCAGGATCGCCGTCAGGTCGCCCTGAATCTGCAACGCAGGCCCGGAGGTCTGCTGAAACCCCACCTCAAGCTCGTTGGCAATGATCGTTGCCAGCGTTGTCTTGCCCAGGCCCGGCGGCCCAAACAGCAGCACATGATCCAGCGCCTCACCGCGCGACTTCGCGGCTTCGAGCGCAATCGCCAACTGCTCTTTGGCTTTTTCCTGACCAATGAACTCAGCCAGCCGATGCGGCCTGAGCTTCAGCTCAAACGCCGCATCGTCCTCCACCCGCCCGGCCGAAACCAGCCGCTCCGCTTCGTCACTCTTCGCGCGATTGTTGTGCATGACCACTCAAAGGCGATACTAAGGCGAAATCGTCAAGCAGGCAATGAGCGAACTCACACGCAACTTTCAGGGTGCAGCGGGTTCCAGTTAATTTAGACTGACAACTAAATCAAGAGGTGCAGCTTGCCGACGGACCTGCCTTTCGCCTTCACCCGCCGACGTCTTCTCCAGGGAGCGGCCTCACTTGCCGCCGCCTCACTCCTTCCCGGCTGCAACTCGTCCACCAGCCCCGGCACAACCACGCCGCCCGGGAACGCCAACGCGCAGCCCACGCCCAGCGGCCCCATGACGCAGGCCTCGCTTACCGTCACGTCCACGGTCGCAGGCAGCATCGGCCCCGCGTTCGCCGGGCTTAGCTACGAGAAAGGCACGCTTACCGAACCGCTCTTCACCGCCTCCAACGCGAACCTCATCGGTCTCTTCAAGCGACTCGGCCCCAGCGTCTTGCGCATCGGCGGCAACTCGGTAGACCGCAACATCTGGACCCCCACCGGCCCCGGCCAGACCAGCGGCCAGATCGCTCCGTCGGACGTCGATGCCGTAGCCGCCTTCGTCAAAGCCGTGGGTTGGCAGGTACTCTACGGCGTCAACCTGGGCGGAGCGGCCACCGGCGCCACCACGCCCGCGCTCGCTGCCGCCGAAGTCGCCTACGCCGCGCAGCAGTTCGGTCCCAGTCTGCTCGGCATTGAGATCGGTAACGAGTGCGACCTCTACGGCGGCACGGGCCATTACTTCGCCGGTAACTGGTCACTCACACAATTCGAGTCGCTCTGGGAGCAGTTCCGCGCTGCCATCCTCGCTTCTACGCCCACCGTCGCAATCACCGGGCCTGCCGATGCTGGCAGCATCTCCAGTTGGACCATCCCCTTCGGCGAATACGCGACCAAGCAGCAGATCACGCTCCTGACCCAGCACTACTACCGCGCCAATGGACAACTTCCCACCTCAACGGCGGAGTTCCTCATCACGCCCGACACCAATCTCGTCCACAATCTCTTGCTGCTCCAGGCCGGAGCGCAGCAGATCGGCGTTCCCTACCGCATGGCCGAGTGCAACTCTTTCTACAACGGCGGATCGAATGGAGTCAGCGACTCCTACGCCTCATCGCTCTGGGTCATCGATTATCTCTTCAACTGCGCCCAAGGCGGAGCCGCTGGCGTCAACTTCCACGGCGGCGGCAACGGCTCGGGCTATACGCCCATCGCTGACTCAAACGGCACCGTCGTCGGCGCGCGCCCCGAATATTACGGCATTCTCCTCTTCACCCTCGCTGGCCAGGGCAATCTGCTCCAGACGCAACTCTCCGCAGGCGGCCTGAACGCTACAGCCTATGCCGTTAAGTCGTCCACAGGAGGACTCAACCTCATCCTCGTCAACAAAGACAGCGCGCAGAACCTGAACGTGACCATCCATCTCACGCAGTCCGCACACTCCGCAAACCTGCTCGCCATGACCGGCCCCAGCCTCACCGCAACCTCCGGCGTCGCCATTCAGGGCGCAAGCGTAAACCCCAACGGCAGCTTTTCTCCCGCAGCGGCGTACACGCTCTCCGCTAGCGGATCGCAACTGTCCTGCTACGTCCCTGCGCTCAGCGCCGTCCTCATCAATATCGCCTGAGCCCAACGTCCGGGAAACTCCGAACAAGTTCTGGTTCTGAAGGGCGTGGCTTCATCTGCTCAGTCGCGCCGTAACCCTCTCCGATTCAACGAGGCTTTATAGCAGCTTTCCTGGAGGTGTTGTCCCCGCGACCTCCTCATCCCCAAAGCCGTTCCTGCCCTTTTGTTGTCATTCCCGAAGGGAATCCGCGTTTCACTTCGCCCCGCGCCGGGCTACACCATACGGGAGATGCTTGAGCCTCTGAGGGAACCTTCGCGGATTTAATCGGGCCTTCCCTCAAGCCGCAGCTTCAACAACACAACCCCGTGCGGCGGAATCGCCGTCGAAACCGTCGTCTTCACGCCAAGATCCTTCTTCTCCCAAACATCGCGCACGGTGTACTTCTTCCCCGTCAATCCATACTTCGCAAACGCCGTGTTCACCTGCGCCGAAGCGTCGCCAACATTGAACAGGGCCAGATATTCGGTCCCGTGCGCTGAACTCCCCGCAGCCCTCGCTGTCCACGCAACAATGTCGCCCTCGTGCAGCGCCATGCGGTTTTCCACCGAGTGCTGGTCGATCGCAATTACATCGGGATTCGTCAGTAACGATGTCGTGAATGCATCGAGCTTTGTCAGATTCGCCCCCAGAATCAGCGGCGACCGTGCCATTGACCATAGCGTCATCAACGTTCTCTGTTCGTCGTGTGTCAGGCGTGTCTCGCGTTCGTGGCCATAACCCGGCACCGGTCCCAGGTATCCCAGTGGGAGCATGTCGGCATCGGGCCAGTTGCCCGGCTTTGCATACCGCTCCCATGCGGCGGTCTTCTCAAACTGCCCCAGCACGCTCTGCGGAAAGTCTTTCCCCGTCGGGCTCGCCCAGTAGTCCCAGAAGTCGTCGGAGATGCGCCACATCTGCGCCTCCGTGCCCACCTCGGCTGCATTCGCCAATGCCGTCGGCCCCGGCGAAAGACTCAGCACCATCGGCCTGCCCGTCTTCGCAATCGCGCGATGAATCATCCGTATCTCATCAATCTTGTACGGGTGCGACGCGATGCAATCCACCTTGACGAAGTCTACGCCCCACTCCGCATATTGCCGCATCAGCGAGTCGTACCACGCCTGCCCGGCCGCATTGTTGCGCACGCCCCAGTTCGTCGGGTCCCACGAACACGCATCTGTCTGGTCGGCTGCATCCACTGCCTTGAACGTACTGCCTTCAATCGGCAGATTGCCTGCCACCGACTGGCGCGGAATCCCGCGCACAATGTGGATGCCGAACTTCATCCCCATCGAATGCACCCAGTCCGCCAGCCCCTTGAAGCTGCGATCCTGAGCTGAAGGAAATCGCGCAGGCACCGGAATATAGCGCCCGTAACGGTCCACATCCATCCGCAGCCGCTCCGGGTGCGGACGGTCCTGCGGATTCTCCATGAACCATCCCTCGTCGATCACGGCATAGTTCCACCCAAACGGCTTCAGCTTCTTGTCCAACACCTCGACGTTGTCACGAAACTGCCGCTCCGTTACCGTCAGGCCGTAGGAGTCCCAACTGTTCCACCCCATCGGAGGAGTCGGGGCCAACACCTTACTCTGCGCGCCGCCAGTCGAAGCCATCATCACCGCCGCCATCATCACCAGAAAACGCTTCATCGCCATGCGGACAACGATACCAAATACTTAACGCCGATCCTAAAGATCCCTTGTTTCATAAGCTGCTCTTCTCCTCCACCGGCTGCGCTCACGTCATCTCGACTGGAGGCGGCGTTTTTTGCCGCTGAAGCGGAGATATCCCTGTATTTCGCCTTTGCTTTGGAGTACCTCCTTTTGCATTTGGTGGGTCGATAGCTGTTTTCCGAGGGGGGATGGTCCCAACGATCTCCTCACCCTCAAAGTGGCCACAACTTTTTGTTGTCATTTCCGAAGGGAATCTGAATTTCGCATTGGCCTGCAAGGCGGCGTTCCTATTTGGAAATAACTAAACTATACGGTACAGTATTTATATTACCGGAGATAAGCTATGATCGAAGTCCAGGGCCTGGTCAAGAAATTCGGAGAGTTCGTCGCGGTCGATCACATCTCCTTCAGCGTCGGCCAGGGCGAGATCTTCGCCTTCCTCGGCCCCAACGGCGCGGGCAAGACCACCACCATCAAGATGCTGACTACGCTGCTGCGTCCCACCGGAGGCAGCGTCTCCATCGACGGCATCAATCCATTCGTCAAGCAGAACGAGGCCCGCAAACGCTTCGGCGTTGTCTTTCAGGACCCCAGCCTCGACGGCGACCTCACCGCCGCCGAAAACATGGAGCTGCACGGTGTCTTCTATCACGTGCCGCACAAGCTGCGCATCGAGCGTACCGAGATGCTGCTCCGCCAGTTCGAGCTGTGGGAGCGCCGCAACGACCGCGTCAAGACCTTCTCCGGCGGCATGAAGCGCCGCCTCGAAATCGCCCGCGGCCTGCTCCACACGCCCAAAATCCTCTTCCTCGACGAGCCTACCCTCGGCCTCGATCCGCAGACACGCAACCAGCTCTGGACGCACGTCAAGCATCTGAACGAAACCGAGCGCACCACGGTCTTCCTCACCACGCACTACATGGACGAGGCAGACCGCGTCGCGCATCGCATTGCCGTCATCGACCACGGACGCATCGTGGCTCTCGGAACACCGCAACAACTCAAGCAGCAGACCAACACCGACTCGCTCGAAGCTGCATTCCTTGCCCTCACTGGCACCACGATCCGCGACGAAGCCGCAGGCTCTGCCGACCAGATGCGCCAGATGGCCAAACTATGGGGCAACAAACGATGAACATCGATTTGCATCGCCATCCCACCAGTTTGCATTTTCATTCCGTAGTGAAGTGGAGAAATCCGCTTTCGCTCTGCGGGTCCATACAGAAAGATACGCAGTGAGGAGCATTCAACCATGAGCGTCATCTACATCATGTGGCTGCGCGAGCTGCGCCGCTACACCCGTTCCCGTGCACAGATCGTCGCCTCGCTCGGCCAGCCGCTGCTCTATCTGCTTGCGCTTGGATTCGGTCTCGGTCCCATCTTCGAGAAGGCCGGCCAGGGCAGCTATCTGCAATTCGTAGCACCCGGCGTCATTGCGATGTCCGTGCTCTTCACCTCGGTCTTCTCCGGCATCGGCCTCTTGTGGGACCGCCAG
>NZ_DASUBE010000156.1:0-9982 GCF_035763405.1 Edaphobacter sp. | reverse complement strand
AAGCTGCAATCGACGCTCCAGACACGCCTGACGGAGTCCTTTGGCGCGGTCAGCGACCAGTTGATGAAGGTCCACACCGGTCTCGGCGAAATGACGCTGCTCACCTCCGGCGTCAACGACCTGAACCGCATCTTCTCGAACGTGAAATCGCGTGGCGGCGTCGCTGAGGTACAGCTTGGCCGCCTGCTCGAACAGGTCCTTGCTCCTTCACAGTATCTCCATAACGCGCAGGTCAAGCCCGGAACCCAGGAGGTCGTCGAGTATGCCGTCCGCTTTCCCGGCGCCGCGGGTGAGACCCTGCTGCCGATCGACGCCAAGTTTCCCCGCGAAGACTGGGAGCGGCTGGAGTCGGCGCTCGAATCCGGCGTTCAGGAAGAGATCGCCGCGACAGGCAGAGCCTTTGAAGCGGCCATCCGCACCCAGGCCAAACTCATTTGCAGCAAGTACATCAACCAGCCCGTCACCACGCCCCACGCCATCATGTTTCTGCCCACGGAAAGCCTCTACGCGGAGGTGGTGCGCCGCGACGGCCTTCAGGCTGATCTTCAGCGCACCTGCCACGTCACCATCGCCGGGCCCAGCACCCTCTCGGCCATCCTCATCAGCTTTCAGATGGGCTTCCATATGCTCAACCTCCAGAAGAAAGGCGACGAAGTCTGGAAGGTCCTGGCCTCGACCCGCACCGAGTTCGACAAGTTCGGCGACCTGATGACCTCCATGGAGAAGCAGGTCGGCACCGTGCAGAACACCATCCAAAAGCTCGGCGTCCGCACCCGCGCCATCCATCGCACACTCCGCGATGTCAGCGAAACAGACGGAGCCCCCGGCAACGTTCTCAGCTTCGACGGCATAACTCCGGCCATCGCGGCCTCCGCCGATGAAGAGTAAAAATCCCTTTCTACTGCCGATTCCCACAGCCCGCTACTTGCTTTACACTCTCCAAGGCGCTCAGTATGCTTGAGGTTGGTGTGTTCGAGCGGCAGCTTTACCCAAAGGATTTGATTTCAGACGTAAACAGGAGAACGACATGGCAGCAGTAGATGAAAAGGTAAAACAGATTATCGTCGAGCAGCTTCAGGTGGATGAGGCTGAAGTCACCCCCGGAGCCAGCTTTCAGGAGGACCTCGGGGCCGACTCGCTCGACGTGGTCGAGCTTGTCATGCAGTTCGAAGAGGCCTTCGACATCCAGATTCCCGACGAGGATGCCGAGAAGATCAAGACCGTCAAGGACGCCATCGACTACATCGAAAAGCACCAGAAGGCGGCCAAATAACGTATGGAGCAGCGTCGTGTCGTCGTAACGGGCCTCGGTCTCATCTGTGGCGTGGGTAAGACCGCGCCGGAGGTGTGGGCAGGCCTCATGGCCGGCAAAAGCGGCATGGCCGAGATCAAGGCATTCGATCTCACCGGCCACCCCACGCGCTTCGCGGCCGAGGTCAAGGACTTCGACCCCTTGCAGTTCGTGGATAAAAAAGAGGCCCGCAAGATGGGCCGCTTCATCCATTTCGCCCTGGCCGCCTCGGCCGAGGCGATGGCCCACTCCGGCCTCAAGGTGGATGAGAGCAACCACGACCGCGTCGGCGTCCACATCGGCTCCGGCATCGGCGGCTTCGACGTCATCGAGCGCGAACACTCGAACCTGCTCGCTGGCGGCCCGCGCAAGGTGTCGCCCTTCTTCATCCCCGGCTCCATCATCAACCTGGCCGCCGGTCACGTCTCCATCAAATACGGAGCGCGCGGCCCCAACGAGGCCACCGCGACCGCCTGCACCACCAGCGCCCACTCCATCGGCGACGCCTTCCGCATCATCCAGCGCGACGACGCCGACGCCATGATCGCCGGAGGAGCCGAGGCATCCATTACGCCGCTCGGTGTGGCAGGCTTTGCCTCCATGCGCGCGCTCTCCACGCGCAACGACGACCCCGAACACGCCAGCCGCCCCTTCGACAAGGACCGCGACGGCTTCGTCATCGGCGAAGGCGCCGGCATCCTCATCCTCGAAGAGCTTGAGTTCGCCAAGGCCCGCGGCGCGAAGATTCTCGCCGAAGTCGTCGGCTACGGCCTCTCCGCCGACGCCTTCCATATGACCGGCATGTCGCCCGAAGGCGAAGGCTGCGCCCGCTCCATGCGCCACGCCCTCAAGGTCGCCGGCATTTCGCCGGACACCATCGACTACGTGAACGCCCACGCCACCTCGACGCCGCTCGGCGACGCACTTGAGTCGCAGGCCATCGAGACCGTCTTCGGCGAACGCGCGAAGAACCACACGCTACTGGTCAGCTCCACCAAGTCGATGACCGGCCACCTGCTCGGCGGTGCGGGCGGGCTCGAAGCAGGTATCACCATCATGGCCATGCAAAACCAGATCGCTCCGCCAACGATGAACATCGTCGAACTCGACCCCGCGTGCCGCCTCAACTACGTCCCCAACAAGCCTCAGTCGGCAAAGATCGACTACGCTCTGTCGAACTCCTTCGGCTTCGGCGGCACCAACGGCTCGCTCATCTTCAGGCGCTGGACGGAATAAAGCAGGGATCAGGGCTTAGGGATCAGCCAACACTGAGAGTCAGTACCTTTCTGTCTGTCATTCTGAGCGCAGCAGCCTGCCCTGAGCGAAGTCGAATGGGAAGAATCCCCGCATTTCGTCCCTCGCGGCGCCATGCTTCGCTTGGGTAAAAGCCATGGTCCGACGAACCCCACCTACTCCAAAGGCTGGGCCATCCGCCACGGCGAGACGCTGTTCCACGTCTTCAACTGCGCGACGGCCCAGGCATTGCTCTTGTCCGTGTGGCACAGCGTACATGGGTTGGGCACGCCTGATTCCTCCGTCAGCGCCGGAGTAATGAACCGGAACGTATGGCTCGCCACATAGTTCCCCGCAATCGTCTGCTCGATCAGCGGCATGTGACAGGCGACACACTCGCTGCCCTTGCTTCCCTCCGCGTGATGTGTGTGTTCGCTCACCGTCCCCTTCAGGCCCGCCGGATTGTTCATATCGGGCGCATGGCACCGCAGGCAAAGCGCGTTACCTGCTTCTTTCAGGTTCGCCGGGTTCGCGTCGCTATGCACATCGTGGCAGTCGAAGCAGCGTAGCTCACGGTGGTACATCACGCTCTGGATGAAGTCGTTGCCCTGCATCCGATTCTTGTGCGCCGTCATGTCCGCGTACTGAAAGAAGTTCGTCGTTCCGGGCTTCAGCTCTTCGAGCCTCCAGTAATCGGCCAGCCGCTCGCCCACCGTAAACCCAACCGGCCAGTCGTAGTACTTGCCGCCGAAGGTCTCCGTCAGTGTCCTGCCCTGGCTGTGGCACTGAATGCAGGTATCGTTCGCGCGGACATAGTCCAGCCTGTCCGGGTTCACGATGTTTTCTTTTGTCGGATGCGCGACATGCTCGCTGCCCGGCCCGTGGCATTTTTCGCAACCAACGTTCCATTCGACGGGCTGCTTCGTTTCGATGTTGTAGCCAACCGAGTGGCACCCGTCGCACAGCGGCCCCGTCGGGCGCTCGAAGTTACTCGCGCCATAGTAGGGCACCCACCAGTCCGCGCCAGCCTCAACATGATACGGGAGCCACTTCTTCTTCGCCACGTCCCACTGCGCGGGCTCCACGTAGTAGGTATCGCCGATCTTGGTGAAGTACCTCTGCTTCCACTTGCTCCCATAAACGAATGCAACGTCTTTGAGGCTGAACGTCACCAGCGGATTTGCATGAGTAAAGTCCGCGAGCACCGCCTCCGGATGCACCTTCGGATCGCGCACCACGTTGGCCATCCGCGTCTGCCGCCACCCTGCATACAACCCCGCATGACAAGGCTTACAACTGGCCGATCCGACGTAATGGGCCTTCGCGGCTTGCGGCTGCGCAGAACATTGCCCAGACGCCGCAGCGAAAACAATCGCGATGCACGTCCCGAGAAGCCGTCTCATCAGGACCTCCCAATCGAACTCCTCGCTAGTGTGCTGAGCCATTAGTTGTTTCGTTTTACGAGGGCCAAAGGCCCGTCCTATGCTTCACCAAATTAATGACTCACTACACTAGCTCATCAACGCGGCGAACGCAGTCTTCACCACAACGAGCAGCGCCCACCAGCCGATGATGATCGCCGCGGCCGTCGAGCGTTTGACCTTCGCCACAATCGACGTGCCGATAATCAGCAGCGCCATGAACCAGAACACCAGCAGGTCGAAGGAGCCGAGCAGCGACTTGAGCCAGTGCGCCGAGTCCCCGCCAAGGAAGTAGCCCAGATTCGTGCCGATCGGGTCCTGCACGTTGAAGTTGTCCCCTCCGGTAGCGACCAGCATGATGATGATCAACACCGCCCCCACCAGCCCGGTCAGCCCGGCATAGATCCACACGGCGAACATCTCGGAAAAGCCCGTCTTCGCCCCGGCCAGAAAGTTGAAGCTGCCCCACAGCACCAGCGCAGCGATCGCTGCAAAGATAAGACCAATCGCCCAATACCCATACGAGATGCCTTCGGTAATCGCCGTTCCGATCCTCATCTGAGCGGCGCGCTGGTCCGGCGTCTTGGCATCGAACTGCTCCTGCTGCGAAGGATTCTGCGCCAGGCTCATCTGATACATCTGACTGAAGCCGACCTTCTTCTGCATCGTCCAGGCCGTTGCCAGCGAAAAGATGATCGACAGCACAATCGGCAGCCACACGCTCCGGTTGCGCAAAATATC
Organism: Edaphobacter sp.; assembly: GCF_035763405.1. Taxonomy (NCBI): domain Bacteria; kingdom Pseudomonadati; phylum Acidobacteriota; class Terriglobia; order Terriglobales; family Acidobacteriaceae; genus Edaphobacter; species Edaphobacter sp. Next base: position 5,296 of record NZ_DASUBE010000156.1, on the reverse strand, counting down.
GGTAAAAGTCTTGCTCGGGGCGATGAAGGTGTCCACCACCCGCTCCACCTGACTCAATCCTGTTCCCGCTGCCTGCTCGCCCACAATCGCGTCATCGCTCATACGTTCAACCTCTCTCCGGGGATTTGCGTGCGACCTGTCTGTGCTTGCCGTGTTGAAGGATTGTATCGTCCACAGACTGGTGCCCGAAAGCAATTTTTATAGCTGTTTTTCTGAATGTGATAGTCCCGGCGACTCCTTCATCCCCAAAGTAGTCCCCGCTTTTTGCTGTCATTCCCTTTGCTGTCATTCCCGAAGGGAATCTGCGATTCCAGTCTTTTTGTTTGTCCTTCCCGAAGGGACTCTGCGTTTCGTTTTTGCATTTGCTTTTCTTGTTGTCATTCCCGAAGGGAATCTGCGTTTCGCATCTGCCCGCACCTCTATGGAAAAGGCCCTATTCCACGACCGCCAGCACGTCTCCCGAGCCGACCGTGTCTCCCGCCGCAACCCCAATGCGCGCCACGCGCCCGGCCTTGGGCGACTTCAGCTCATTCTGCATCTTCATCGCCTCGATCACGACCACGCCCTGCCCCTCCGCTACCGCATCGCCAACAGCCACCAGCACGCGCACCACGCGCCCCGGCATGGGAGCCTTCACCGCGCGCGGGCCCTCTGCTCCACCGCCTGCGCCGCGCCGTCCCTGTAGCGAGCGCGGATCGTCCACCGTGAACCCATACCGCCGGTTGCCAATCCACACGCCGTCGCCATCCAGAACACACCGGTACTGCCGCCCTTCCACCACCAGCGACATCACGCCTGCTTCGAGCATCCGCGCGTCCACACGCATAGTCCGCCCGTCCACCACGCAGTCAACCGCGCCTGTGGCCAAGGCAGGCAGTTCCACCCTCCGCTTCTTCCCTGCAATCTCTAGCCAGACCGTCACCCGCTCAGTCCCTCCTGCCGCCCCGCCACAACCCATCGGCTTTGTTGCGCAGCCCCACCGGCAACAACGCGCTCCTTCACCATCGTCGCAAAGAGTGCAACCGCCACTGCCGCTACGTCTTCGGGCACGTGTTCGCCAACTTCAGCAGGACTGCCGAGCAGCCGCTCCAGATACCCCGTATCAATTCGTGCCGCGCGAAAGTCCGGGTCAGTCAGAATCCGCCGGAACAGCGAAATGTTCGTCTTGATCCCGCCAATCACATACTCGTCGAGCGCGCGCAGCATCCTGTCAATCGCCGCCTCGCGCGTCGGCGCGAACGCCACCAGCTTCGAGAGCATCGGGTCATAGTCAAGCGGCACCGTCCACCCCGCATACACCGCGCAGTCCTCGCGGATGCCCGGCCCGCCCGGCTGCACCAGCCGCGTAATCAGCCCCGGCGATGGGAAGAAGTTGTTCTCCGGGTCTTCGGCATAGATCCTGCATTCAACCGCGTGCCCGCGCAGGCGGATGTCTTCCTGCCTTACGCCGAGCGGCTCGCCCATCGCCACACGAAGCTGCATCTCAACCAGGTCAAGCCCCGTAACCATCTCCGTCACCGGATGCTCCACCTGCAACCGCGTATTCATCTCCAGAAAGTAAAAGTTCCGCGCATCATCGACCAGAAATTCAATCGTGCCCGCGTTCACATATCCGGCAGAGAGCGCCAGCCGCACCGCCGCCTCGCCCATCCTGCGCCGCAGATCATCATCCACCACCGCCGACGGAGCCTCTTCAATCACCTTCTGGTGTCGCCGCTGCACCGAGCACTCCCGCTCGCCCAGATACACGCAGTTGCCATGCATGTCGGCCATCACCTGAATCTCGATGTGCCGCGGCCGCTCGATCAGCTTCTCCAGATAGACCTCGCCCGAACCGAAGCTGCGCTCCGCCTCGCTCGATGCCGCACGAAACGCCGAGGCCATATCCTCCGTCCGCGTCACCGCGCGCATTCCCTTGCCGCCGCCGCCCGCCGCCGCCTTCAGCATCACGGGATAGCCAATCTCTCCAGCGACGTGCACTGCCTCATCCACATCCGCCAGCCCCGTCACCGACCCCGGCACGCGAGGCATCTTTGCCCGGTCCGCCGCCTGCCGCGCGCGTGTCTTCGACCCCAGCTCCCGCATCGCGCTCGCCGGAGGGCCAATGAAGGTGACTCCCGCCGCCGCGCACGCCTCCGCAAAGTCCGCATTCTCCGAAAGAAACCCATACCCCGGATGCACAGCGTCCACCCCAGCTCGCCGTGCAATCTCCAGAATCAGGTCGCCGCGCAGATAACTCTCGGTCGCCGGAGCCGGCCCCAGCCGGTACGCCTCCTCCGCGTGGAGCACGTGCAGCGCAGCCCGGTCCGCATCCGAGTACACCGCCACCGTCGCCAACCCCATCTCCCGACAGGCACTAATCACCCTGAGCGCAATCTCGCCGCGATTGGCGATCAGCACCTTCTTCATCGTTGGCCGCCTCGGTTTTCGTCCGCAGTCATCATGCAACGCAAGCGGCCATTCTACCCAAAAGAAAAGACCTCCCGCACTGGGAGGTCTCTTCCGAAGCAATGGAACCAGGGCCTACTGCATGGTCACGCCGCCCTGGGCCGCCTTTTCTTTCTTCAACTCGTTGGCCTTGCGAGCGCCCATGGCCTTCTGCACCCACATATCCACCTGCGCCATATCAGCCTTACGAGCATCAGGGTCGGTGCAGTCGAGATCGGCCTTGCGGCGATAAGTCAACTGCAGATACTGCATCGCATCGTCGTAGGTCGGGTTGATCTCAACGGCCTTGTTCAGATATTGCAAGCCTTCCGTCACCAGATCGGTGTTGGCAGCCTGAATCTTCTGACAAGCGCCTTTGCTCATCTTGGGATTGCCGTCGCCCGCGTCGGTAATGCCGTCGGCCGCCAGAATGGCAACGGCGCTCTTATAAGCCTGTAGCCAGTCCACCACGCCCACCGTGTAGTACGCTTCGGCGTCGTTCGGCGCCAGAGCAATCACCTTCTTCTGGTACTCCTTCGCCACCTCGAACTTCTTAATGTTGAAGTTGATCGAGGCAATCTGCTTGAGAGCCGTCACATCGTTGGGGTCCTTAGCCAGCACGGCGTTGAAGCCGTCGAGCGCCTTCTGCGCAACCGCCAGGTTCTCCGGTGTGTCCAGGTTCGGCACGACCTGATAGGAGTACGCCGTAGCCAGATAGAGCTTCGCGTCTTCGTAGTTCGGATCCAGCTTGATCGAGTTCTGGAAGTGGTTGACGGCTTCTTCGTATTGCGCGTTCTTGAACGCCTGCACGCCTTTGGTCAACTGGTCCCGCGCCTTCAGGCGATTGCACCCGGTAACAGTAGTAAGCAGCAGCGCCACCATCGCGGCGCTCACCGGAATTCGTAGGTTAACTTTCATTGGGCGAATCATCTCCTTCAATCTGGCGCGGGGACTTCCTCAGGCGCTTTGCCGCCTGAAGACCTGGGTCACAGCTTTCCGCTTGATTGTAATGGTATACGAATTTGCATGGCCAGAGGACTCCATATTCCCGACAACCGTTTTTCTTTCCCTGCCGACCGAAAACCTCAATGACGGCTATCCCGAACCAAGGCTGCATACTAAGCGCACTTGTCCAATCCACGCAAGCCCGGCCCCGGGCCATCGGAGCCACCTGCGGGGCCCGTTACTCCCAAGGTGAGCGCCCCTTCCCGCATCGCCACAACCCCCGAAGGCGTCTAATCTATATCTAAGAACAGCCATGGCCACCGCCCAGCTATCCAAAGCGAGTTCCTTCGAGCGCACCCTGGCCAGCGCGCGCTCCACCATGCTCTTCAGCGAGGTCGTCCGCCTCGCCGTCGATAGCTTCCGCGCCAGCAAGACCCGCTTTCTGCTCACCATGCTCGGCATGGTCATCGGCTCGGCCTCCATCATTCTGGTTGCCACGCTCGGGCTCACCGGCAAGCAGTACGCGCTCGACCAGCTCACCAGCCTCGGCCCCAACAAGATCGAATTGCAATACGGCGGCGGAAACATCTCCGGCCCAAACAACACCTCGACGCCCGACTATCTCACGCTCGACGACATGAACTACGTGGTGGCGAATGTTCCCGGCATCGTCGCCTGGTCGCCCATGCTGGAGTATCACGACAACGTGAGCGTAGGGGGCGGCGTCACCCGCTCCACCATGCTGCTCGGCGTCTCGCCCCAATACCGTATCGTTCGTGACCTCGTCGTTCTTTCAGGACGCTTCTTCGACGATCAGGACGCGCTTGGCCATGAGAAGGTCGCCGATATTGTCGAGCCTTTCGCCACCGAGCTTTATGGCAGCCCGCAGGCAGCCGTCGGCAAAACCATCAGCATTAAAGGCATTCCGTTCACCATCATCGGAGTCTTCCGGGAGAGCCTCGACACCCACGGCTTGTCCGAGATCAGCAGTCACACCATGCTGGTCCCCTATCCGGTCTTGCGCTACTTCACCGGAACGGACACCCTCAAGGAAATCTTCTTCACCATGCGCGACTCCAACATGGTTGTCCCGGCCACCAGCCATATTCTCGACATCATCCGCTCACGACACTACGCCGGCTCGGTGTACAGCGCGCAGACCCTCACCGACCTGCTCAGCAGCATGGCCAGGATCGCCGACATGCTCACACTCGTCCTCACCCTCGCCGCCGGCATCACGCTCATCGTCTCCGGCGTCGGCATCATGAACAGCATGTTGGCCAACGTGCAGGCGCGTCTCAAGGAGATCGGCATCCGCAAGGCGCTCGGTGCCACCAGCAACGAGATACGATTGCAGTTCCTCACCGAAGCCGTCTTCCTCTCGCTCAGCGGAGGTCTCATCGGCACCGTGGTCGGCCTTGCCCTGCCCTTGACTCTGGGCTTCCTGACACCGTTCCAGATACCCATCAGCGCCTGGTCGGCCGTCATTGCGCTGGCCACCTCCGTGCTGGTCGGAGTCCTCTTCGGCACACTCCCCGCCAACCGCGCCGCCCGCCTCGACCCCGTCCAGACCCTCAAATACGAGTAACCTCCCACTCACCCAACGACCTTGGATATAAGCCGAAGGTCGCCTAGTTTATCCGCCCCCAAAACCCACGTCATCTCGACCGGAGGCGGCGTCTTCTGCACCGCCACAAACATACGTCATCTCGACCGGAGGCGGGGTCTTTTGCCGCCGGAGTGGAGAGATCCCCGTATTCCGCCCTTCCACCCCTCCCAACCCTGTCAACCCCCCAAAGACCCTAACCCACTCACCCCAAGTCACTTACCCGTGGCGGGATTACCCCTCCCAACCTGCTAGCCTTTAATTAATGGATCTGGCACATCGATAGCCGTTTCCCCGGAGGTATAGCCCCATGACCTC
>NZ_DASUBE010000155.1:0-8818 GCF_035763405.1 Edaphobacter sp. | reverse complement strand
AAGGCCATTCCCATCCCCGAAGACGCCCCCACCAAGATCTTCTTCTTCATCGAAGACCTCTTCTTCACCGCCAAAATTCAGGAGACGGCCCGCAAACTCGGCGTCAAGGTCGCCTTCATCAAAAACGAAAAAGACGCCATTGCCGATCTGCTCGGCCTCGATGAGGATGTACGCCCCGGCCTGATCGTCTTCGACCTGAACAACGCCAACGCCAAGCCGCTCACCCTCATCCCCAAGCTCAAGGCGAAGCTCAAGCGCGGCACCTCCATCATCGGCTTCCTCCAGCACATTCAGGGAGATCTCAAGGCCAAGGCCGTCGAGGCAGGCTGCGACACGGTCATGCCGCGAGCCGCCTTCTCGCAGAACCTGCCCAACCTGCTCCGCCGCTACGGCTTCGAGGAAGAAGACGAGACCAACTACAACCAGTAAGCTCTCCGGTTGAAGTGCAGGTTCATGGGTTACGAAAAATTTATGATGTGCATTGTTTCGGTGGGAGCGCAGGGCTTTAGAGACTGGGTGAGAACTCCTCAATTCGGTCGTTTTGATTAAGGGCACGGCTTCAGCCGTGCCGCAACTGCCCCATTCGTCGTCGGGGCTTTAGGTAGTGTCTGATGAATCGACGAGAATCGTTTTTGCTTCTGGGTAGGCCAGGCCTTTAGGCTTGGCTCTCTTCACAAAACGTGAAAAATGGGGCTTCAACCCCTGGGGTATGCCTTTTTTCTCGTCTGCATGATCCCCAAAATCGAAGATTCCGATTCGTCAGACACTACCTGGAGTCCTGAATCTGAAGTTCGCAACATAAATAAAATTGTCATCCTGAGCGCAGCAAGCCGCGTTTTTTGCGGTTTGCGGAGTCGAAGGACCTGCGGTTGCTTTTCGCAAAGGATGCCACGAACTTCTGACTCACCACACTAGCCCCCTGAGGGATCTTTCGAAGCTAAATCAGAATCTCCCTAACGGAGAAATCCTCACCACCGCCGATTTCCACAGCCGCCCTTGACACTCCTGATAACCTTAAATTAAGAGAAAGCAACGCCCGGCCACCCGCCGGGCGTTCGTCGTTCAGGAGAGAATGGCATGAAACGTGCGTAGATAGTCCGGACTTAACCCCTTTGTTCAAAGTATTTTAGGCTTAAGTATGGGGAGGGGGCTAGAACCTCAGCACCCACCGGAACTCCGCCGACGCTCCAGGCTTCGTCGTCGTCGCCCGAATAAACTCCCCTCGCTGCTCCTGCGTCCCTTTATCCACAGAGCCAGGAATCCCCGGCCCCATCACAACGTTCGGTTCGACCGCCGTGCTCAGGTCAGCCGGAGCAACGATCTCCGCCCGCAGGGTTGCCGAGCCGCCGCCCACCGGATGCAGCACGAAGCTCCGAGGCGAAAGCCGATCAATGCTGCCGTCCGCATGAAGCGCCTCGGTAAAGGTATGGTCGCCGTCCGCAGAGATTGCATCGCGAATGTCGATCATTCCACTCTTGCTCATCGAGAGCGTCCGCTCGTACCGAGTCAGCCCCAGCGAGGCGCTGTAGGCCCCGGCCCCTTCGCCGGTCAGCACGAAGCTGTCCCTGGAAAACTGAGCCTTCGTAATCCGGACAGTGTTGAGACGTGAGTAATCGTACTTCGCCCACGCATCGTGACCCTTGCCATCGTTGCCCTGCCCCTTCCCGTCGATGAGCAGCGTGTTGTGATCGACCGTCTTCGGAACGCCCGAGTAGCCCGAGTCGCCTGTCAGATACGCGCCATGCGCCCACGCGATGAAGCTGTTGACATCAGGATGAACATGCCCCTGCTCGAAGCGCCAGTCTGGAAGCTGCTTCCTGAGCTCCTCCGCGGCGTGCCCTTCCGCCGGCCCGCATTTGAAGGCGACCGCAGTCGCATCGCTCTTCCACGAACTCCGCCAGTAAGCCACATCATGATCGCGGAACCAGTGATACGTAGGAAGGCTGCTCATCGGCGCAGCCTTCAACGAATCGTCACGCCAGGCCAGCGTCCACCATGGCTCCTCGCTGGTATGTCCCATCCCTCGCAGATACTCAGCCACACCCTGAATCCGCGCATCGTGAAAGTGCTCAGCCAGATCATAGAGCACGTTGTAGTTGGTCTCGAAGTGGCCACCAGGATGGCTGCGAAGATAATCCTCGCCCCTCCTCGCCCGAGTGATACTGCCCTCGAAGACATCGCCGAAGTCGAACATCATCTCTCCGCCCGGAGTCACGCTGTTCGCAACGTAGAGATACATCTCTTTCAACCCCGGCTGATTGAAGAGGTCCTCCCCGGTCGCATGAAGCTGTGCGTCGAGATAGTGAATGATCCACGGCGTCGCAAAGATCCAGTACTCAAAACCCTCGTAGTAATAGCCATCCTTCGAGTAGGTCGCCAGCACGCGGTCATAGATGGCCCGTGAGAGCGCCGCCCATTGAGCCGCTTCAGGCACCTCGCCGTACACCGCATACGCAGCGATCGCCAGCCCGGTGATTGGAATGAAAGTGTGGTTCTGGCTGTAGGCCCACACGCGCCCGGGCTTCGGCGCAAAGTATTCGTAGAGCAGATGTCCATGCTCGGCGATGGCTGCGCGGTAGCGGTCCCGGTCCGCCCCGGAGAGATCGTGATACAGCAGATCGTAAGCAACGCCCATCGCATAGAGCAGATGCCCCGCCGCGAGATCAACATTCGGCTTGCTCCAGCTATAACCCCACACCTTGTAGCTCAGCGCCGCATCCATATACTGCTTCGTTGCCGCCAGCACCTTGGGATCGTGGTCCATCTGGTAGGCGAACGCGCCCTCGGCAATGGCCAGCGCGACATCGTTCTGTTCGCGACGCTTTTCAGCGGGCGGCGCAGGCGGCGGACCCTGTAGCACCTTCAAATGTTTCTCTTGCTCAGCCCACCACGCCGCGTCAGGACCATGAGCCTTGCGACTCAGCGCATCCAACTCCTGAGTCGTAAAGTACACGCGAGGATGCACCCCCTGAAACTCCGGCTTCACCGAAGAGCGTAGCGTCGCCATCTCGTGAAGCAAATACGTCCGCTTGCCGCCCGTGTCCTTCGGGCCAAGATACTCTCCCGCCCCCTGAGCAGCCAGTTGAAAAGTGAATCCCGCAAGCAGTACTGCCAACAATCCTGCCTTATATGTGAATCTGCGATTGGATCGCGCCGCAAAGTGAGTAAAATATGTTATCGTTAGCACACGAAGCACACTACACCATTGTGTGCGTAATATTCAAGCGAATTCGATCAACGCCCTTCAAGGAGACCAGCTATCCCTTCATCGAGCCAGCTACGCGAGAGCAGTTCCCTCGCACCCTCGCGCCGCTCGTTCATTCGCGGACTGCGCTGGTACATCCTCGCGCTGATCTTCATCGTCACCTGCATCAACTACATCGACCGCAGCAGCATTGGCCTGCTGTTTACCAGCTTCGGCGCCGAGCTTGGCATCACCCGCTCGCAATATGGATGGGTTGGAGCAGCCCTTCTGCTGGCCTACACCATCAGCCAAAGCGTCTCCGGGCGCATTTACGACCGCTTTGGCTCGCGCGTTGGCTTTACTCTTTCGGTCATCGTCTGGTGCGTGGCTGCCATGGCACACTCCGCCATCGCAGGCGTCACCAGCTTTGCCGCGGCCTCATTTTTCCTTGGTCTGGGCGAGGCCGGCAACTGGCCAGGGGCAGCCAAAGTCATCGCGGAGTGGTTTCCGCAGCGTGAGCGCGCGCTGGGCATGGCCGTCTTCAACGGCGGCGCATCGATGGGCGGTGTCGTAGGGCCGCTGCTCGTTGCCACGCTGCTCGACCCGTTGCTGGGCTGGAGAAAAACCTTCCTCGTAATCGGTGCGGCGGGCTTCGTGTGGCTTGCCGCATGGCTTGCCCTCTATCATCCGCTGGCAACGCATCCGCGCGTAAGTCAGGAGGAAAAACAATATATCGAAGAGGGTCAGACAGCCCGCAACGCGGAGCCCGCGCCTTCGCTGCGCGTTCTGCTCTCATGCCGCCAGACGTGGAGCATCCTCGTCGCACGTCTTGTCGTCGATCCCATCTGGTGGCTTTATATTCTGTGGCTGCCTACGTATTTGAAGGACGTTCACCATCTCTCACTCAAGGACATTGGAGCATTCCAGTGGGTGCCGTATCTCTGTGCAGCCGTCGGTTCCCTCTTCGGCGGCTGGCTTGCCGGACGCCTGATTGCCCGCGGCCGCACGGTTAATGCAGCGCGCAAGCTCACGGTAGGAGCAGCAGCACTTCTTATGCCGTTCGGAATTCTGGCCGCGCACATGCACGGAACCTACGCGGCGCTGGCCTGCATCTCCGTTGTCCTCTTCGGCTTTCAGATGTGGATATCGAACGTGCAGACGCTGCCAAGCGATTTCTTCGCCAACTCAGCCGTCGGTACGGTCGCAGGCATGGGAGGCACGGCGGCAGGCATCAGCAGCCTCTTCTTCAACCTCTGCACCGGTTGGCTCGTGACCCACTTCGGATACGGCTTCGTGCTGACCCTCGCCGGCCTGCTCGGCCCCATCGGAGCAATCCTGCTCTTTGCCCTTGCGGGCAACATTCAACGACTCGACCTCACACCAACAAAGACTACTTAAGGAGACCATCACCGTGCCGGAATCGAACTTCACCAACCAACTTGCAGTCGTCTTCGGAGGAGGCCGCGATATAGGCGCTGCCATTGCGATTGAGCTGGCCTCGCGCGGAGCGAAGGTCGCTTTCAGTTACCACCAGTCGCAACCGGACAAGGTCATCGCCGCAGTCGAGTCGCACGGACAAAGCGCCATCGCGCAGAAAGTGGATGCGATGGATACCGCAGCCGTGCGGGCATTTATTGCCTCTGCGACCAAGGCCACGGACAAGCCCATCGGCGTGTTGGTCAACGTCGTCGGCGGTCTGGTCGCGCGCAAAAAGATGGACGAGATGGACGACAGTTTCTGGGAGCACGTGATGAATCTCAACGTGCGCTCCGTCTTCGCCGCAATTCAAGCCGCACTGCCCGTCATGGCCGACAGCGGCGCCATCGTCAACGTCTCGTCACAGGCAGGCCGCGACGGCGGAGGTCCAGGCAGCGTTGCCTACGGTGCATCGAAGGGCGCGCTGATGTCGATGACGCGCGGACTGGCAAAGGAACTGGGCCCGCGCCGCATCCGAGTGAACGCCGTCTGTCCCGGCATGATTGCGACAAAGTTTCACGACGACTTCACAAAGCCTGAAGTGCGGCAGCGTGTAGCATCCATGACTCCGCTGGGCCGTGAAGGCAAAGCCGAGGAGGTCGCAACCCTCGTCGCATTTCTGGCGGGCAGCGGGGCCGCGTTCGTCAATGGTGCCTGCGTCGATATTAACGGCGGCATCCTCTTCAGCTAAGAGCGTGAACCTCCGGAAACATGCAACATTAAGATAGCGATAACATGACGGCGCGGGTAAACTAGGATAGTCAACGCAGACCAGGCTCCCATGTCCCCGCGCCGTTCCTCATCCTCAACCCGACCCTCCACGCTCGCCGACGTCGCACGTCAGGCGGGCGTAGCCACCATGACGGCCTCGCGCGCACTCAACGACTCCGGCTACGTCAGCGAGTCTGTCCGCAAGCGCGTCTCTCAGGCAGCAGAAAAGCTCCGTTACCGACCCAACATCCCCGCGCGCCAACTCAAGGTAAGACGCCTCAACGCCGTCGGCATCCTTCTGCCCGACATCGCAAACCCCTTCTCTGCCGAGCTGGTCGGCGGCATGAAGGACGTCTTCGATGCCGAAGGCTACACCACCTTTATCGCCACGGCGAACCGTACCGTCAAAGAAGAGAATGCGAGCCTGCAAGCATTCATCGACCACCGGGTAGACGGCCTCGTGGTTGCGACGCGCGGCACCATGATGGGCGACAAAGTATTGCATTCCGTCGCGCAGCAGCGCATTCCTCTGGTGACGATCGGCAGGCCGGTCCACTTCCGCGGTATCGACTCAGTCACGGCGAACCACTACCAGGGCGCCTTCGATGCCGTGACGCACCTTATCAAACTCGGACACAAACGCATCGGCTTCATCGGTATCGCTCCTGAAGATGGCAAGCTGTTGCGACGCTATCAAGGCTACTTAGCCGCGCTGAAGGCTGCGGGAAGCGAGCCCCGGCCTGAGTACACGGTTGGCCCCGCCGAAGGCCCCGCATACGCAACGCAGGAGGACGGCTATCGCGGCCTGCTGCAACTGGCGCGACTTCATCGTCCGCCCACGGCCATCTTTGCACGCAACGACTTCGCCGCCATCGGCGCCATGCACGCGGCCCACACGCTGGGGCTCAGCATTCCCGACGACATTGCCATTGCGGGCTTCGACAATATCCCGCTTGCTGCGTTCACCGCACCGCCACTCACCACCGTCGAACAACCCATCGCACAACAAGGCCAGGCAGCCGCGCGGTTTCTGATTGAGCGGATGCAGGGCAAATCACAGCAAGACCGTACAGCGATGATGGAGTGCCGCCTGATTGTGCGCCAATCGACCGACCGAACGCTCTCCGCCGACCAGACATTGCCCGTGCGATGAAGCCCGCGCATGTCCGTTGCCTCGTCTACAGGAGCTTGAGCGCGCTGCCCTTATGTGCCGCTATGTGATCAGTCTTATCGCTCTTGATCTCATATTGAGGGTCGTCTTCCGAGGCATGATGCATATATCCCTTATAGTGAAAATCGCCGGTGTGGACAGCAATGATTGTCCCCGACACGCGGCCAGCCTCAGAGTTCCAGCTCACGTGATCGCCTACTCTGAATTTTCCGGCCATCGTACAATTCCTCTCGCCGCTGATAATACTCTCTGCCCTGCTCATGTCAGGCGATGCAGCAGTGTATCGAACCAACACGCATTTATCCAGAAACGCAAAACGTGTCAGAATTGAACGATTGCGGAGCGAGATTGAATTGATGGATGCCTCCAAGCCAAGCAGTGAAGCCGTCCTTGCCCAGCCTGTGATTCGCCCGCTCACACGCGCTGCGATCTTTCTGGTGGTCAGCGTCCGCTCCGAAGAGAACAACTACCCAGCCATGCGCTCGTTCTTCGCAGACTTTGCCGGGCTGGTGCGCGCCGTTGAATTTCGGAAGTTGGAAGCAGGCCTGACCTGCATCGTCGGATTCGGCTCCGATGTCTGGGGTAAGCTCTTCGGCGCGCCTCGTCCCGCTGAGCTTCATCCGTTTCGAGAGTTTCACGCGGGCAACCGTCACGCGGTCTCAACGCCAGGTGACATCCTCTTCCACATTCGCGCCAAACGTATGGACCTCTGCTTCGAGCTTGCGACTCAAATCATGGATGGCCTTGGAGACGCGGTCTCCGTCGCCGACGAGGTTCACGGCTTCCGCTACTTCGATGATCGCGACATCATCGGGTTTGTCGATGGCACGGAGAATCCGCAAGGCACCGCGGCGCGCGAAGCCACAATCATCGGCGATGAAGACCCCGCCTTCACAGGCGGCAGCTACGTCATCGTGCAAAAGTATCTTCACGATATGAAGACATGGAATGCCCTTCCGGTTGAAGCACAGGAACGCATCATCGGGCGCAAAAAACTCTCCGACATTGAGCTGAGCGATGCCGTAAAGCCTTCCTCGGCTCACAACGCGCTCACTACCATCGAAGAAGATGGCAAGCAACTCGAAATTCTGAGGGACAATATGCCCTTCGGCCGGCCTGGCCATGGCGAGTTCGGCACCTACTTTATCGGCTACTGCCGTACTCCTCGCATCACCGAACAGATGCTGGAGAACATGTTCGTGGGCCGCCCGCCGGGCAACTACGACCGGCTGCTCGATTTTAGCCACCCCGTCACGGGCAGTCTATTTTTTGTGCCCTCGGCTACATTTCTCGACAATATCAGCACTGACGCACCGGCCGCGGCATCCGTCACATCGGCTGCATCGCAGGCGTCCGACCCAACTTCCTCCGCGCGCGACGCATCACTCAACATAGGATCACTCAAAGGAGAGCAGGATGAATAACCTCCATCGGGAACTGGCGCCCATCTCTGACGCCGCATGGTCGCAGATTGAAGCTGAGACGACGCGCACGCTGAAGCGCTATCTGGCTGGTCGGCGTGTTGTAGACGTTCCCTCACCCGGCGGAGCAGCTATGCCGGGAGTCACCACCGGACACCTGAAGCCGATCCCCGCTCCAGCGGAGGGCATCGTCGCCCACGAGCGCGAGACCAAACCGCTCGTCGAACTACGCGTGCCGTTCGAGCTATCGCGTCAGGCCATCGATGATGTCGAGCACGGATCGAACGACTCCGACTGGCAGCCCGCGAAAGACGCCGCGAAAACGCTTGCCTTTGCCGAAGACCGCGCCATCTTCAACGGATACCGTGAGGCGGGAATCCAGGGCATACGCGAAGGCACCAGCAATCCCATCGAAACCCTTCCCGCGGACGTGCGCGATTATCCGGATGCAGTCGCTCACGCGCTCAGCCAGCTCCGGCTTGTCGGTGTCAACGGCCCGTACTCCGTCGTGTTGGGAGCCAAAGAGTATACGGCTCTCGCCGAGACGCGCGATCACGGCTATCCGGTCCTTGAACACGTCAAACGAATCGTTGGCGGTGATCCCATCTGGGCGCCGGCAATCGAGGGCGCGTTTGTCCTCACCACGCGCGGCGGCGACTTCCAGTTAAGCATCGGCCAGGACGTTTCGATCGGCTATCTCAGCCACACCAGCTCACTCGTCAAACTCTATCTTCAGGAAACCTTCGTCTTCCGTGTTCTGACCAGCGAAGCCGCTGTCGCGGTATCCCCATCGAAGAAGTCTTCGTGATACCTCCGCCCATCGCGCCGCACAGAGCAAAATTGTGTAGATAATCG
>NZ_DASUBE010000154.1:0-7219 GCF_035763405.1 Edaphobacter sp. | reverse complement strand
AAGAGCGGCCAGAAGCAGTCGATTGCAGTTCTGGAAGAAGTGCTGAAGCAGAAACCGGACGACTCTGCCGCGAACCACTATTGGATTCATGCGGTGGAAGCGGGTGCGCATCCGGAGCTTGCGCTGCGCAGCGCCACCGTGCTGGCCAGCCTCGCTCCGGCCTCGGGACACATGGTGCACATGCCGGGACACATCTTCTTCCGCGTCGGCGATTACGCGCAGGCGGAGCACTGGTTTGCCGAATCCACTGCCGTGGACGAGGCCTACATGCGTACGCAGCACGTGAGCGTGGATGACGACTGGAACTATATTCACAACCTGATGTACGGCGTGGCGAACCTGATGGAAGAGGGCAAGCTGCACGATGCGACGGTGCTCTCGCACAAACTCGCAGGAGGACGCGGCGAGTTTGCGCCCTCGCTCTACATCGGCGTGCCGCGCGACGGCATGGCGCGGCTGGACCCGCAGTTGCCGGTGGCGCTGCGGCTGGGCGATTGGTCCGCGGTGATGAAGATGGCTGAGGAGAGCAAGCCTGACGCGAAGTTTGAAAATCTCAATTTTCTGGCTGGACAGTTGAAGGACTATGCCGGCGGAATGCTTGCCATTGAGGGCGGCGATGTCGCTCGCGCGCAGGCATCGTCTACACAACTCGACGCGGCGCTGTGGCGCATGTGGACAAAGCTCAAGGACGCGCCGAAGGCGAAGGCTCAGCCTGCGTCTGGTCCGGTCATGGCTGCGGTCATGCCGGATGCGCTGCCCGGGCCGCTGTTGAGCAATGTTTCGGTGATGTCTCTGGAGCTGCGCGCGTCGATTCTCGCGGCGCAGAAGAAGCTGCCCGAGGCGAAGGCGATGTTTGCCCGGGCCGCGAAGGAAGAGAAGGACCTCGGCTATCGTGAGCCGCCGATCTTTATTCGGCCTGTCGGAGAAACGGAGGGCGCGGCGTTGATGCGCGCGGGCGACTACGCTGACGCGCATGAAGCGTATGCCGCGGCTTTGCTGGAGCGACCGAAGTCAGGCTTTGGGTTATACGGCATGGCTCAAAGCAGCGAGGCCGCAGGTAATGCCGCGAAGGCGCGGGCTGAGTATGCGGAGTTTTTATCCGCGTGGAAGAACGCGGACACCGCGCTGCCGGAGCTGGCCCACGCGCGGCAGTTTGTAGCGGGAGAAAAAGTGCTGGCGAGTGCTCGCGCAAAGTGAAAGCTCCAGGGAGCCGCCGATTAAGTCTCCGATGTTCGCTCCGTCGTTCTGAGCGCAGCACCCTGCCCTGAGCGAAGCCGAATGGGAAGAATCCCTGTATTTCTTCTCTGCGCCAATACATTCCGTGGCCCTTCGATACTTAATCAGAGATCCCCTGAAAAAGTCCTCCTGCTACTGCGTCTTGTTCACAATGCGGTAGTCGTCCTGTTGCTCGGGCTGCGGCGTGTCCCATCCTCCGGGAGGAACGGCCGTCTGCTCGACTTCCTTCGGGCCCCACGTGTGCGGCTCGTACACGTAGACGGGCGTTGGCGTTTTGAGGATGGGATCGACGATGCGCCATGCCTCTTCGACGTAGTCCTGGCGCGCGAAGAGCGTGGCATCGCCTGCCATCGCGTCGCTCAGCACGCGCTGGTAGGCCTCCATCTCGCCGGGGCGAGCATGGCGGCTGGCAACCAGCTCGACCTCTTCCGGTTCTCCGCCTTCTCTGCTGGCCGCAACGGAGACCGCCATCGCCACCGTCACCTCCGGGCTGATGCGGAAGCGGATATAGTTCTGCGGCGAGTTGGGATCGTTGGTATTTGTCAACGGCGGACGTCGCAGTCGAGCCACGATCTCCATGCACGTGATGGGCAGGTTTTTCCCCGCGCGAATGTAGAAGGGAACACCGTCCCATCGCCAGGATTTAATTTCAAGACGCAGCGCGGCAAAGGTCTCGACCTGCGAGTTCGGCGCGACGCCCTTCTCGTCGAGATACCCGCGAAACTGGCCGCGCACCAGATTCTTCGGGTCGATTGGAGGAATGGCCTTCAGCACCTTCACCTTTTCATCGCGCTTCGATTCGCTGTCTGCGCGCGCGGGCGCTTCCATCGCAAGATTGCACATCACCTGAAAGATGTGGTTCTGAATGACGTCGCGGATCGCGCCCGTCTGGTCATAAAAAGCGCCGCGGCCCTGTACGCCGAAGTCTTCGGCCATCGTGATCTGCACGCTCTCAATGTGGTCGCGGTTCCACAGCGGCTCCAAAAACGAGTTCGAGAAGCGGAACGAGACCATGTTGTGGACCGGCCCTTTAGCGAGGTAGTGGTCGATGCGAAAGATCGACGTCTCCGGAAACGCGGAGAGCAGAATGCGGTTCAGCTCGTGCGCCGAGGCCAGGTCGTGGCCGAAGGGCTTCTCGACGATCATCCGCGCGCCGCGCGAGCAGCCCGACTGCACAAGCTGTTCGACGACCTTCTCAAACAGAAACGGCGGGATGGCAAGATAGTGCGCTGGACATTGCGCCGCGCCCAGCTCCTTGCGCACGGCGGCAAAGGTGGCCGCGTCGGCGTAGTCGCCATCGACGTAGCGGAGCAGGGAAGACAGTTTTGCAAATGCGTCCGCATCGAGCCCGCCGTGCTGCTCGATGCTGTCCTTCGCGCGCGCCTTCAGTTGGTCCAGGTTCCATCCTGCCTTGGCGACTCCGATCACCGGTACATTCAGCGTGCCGGACTTCACCATGGACTGGAGCGCGGGAAAGATTTTTTTATAGGCAAGATCGCCGGTTGCGCCGAAAAAGACCAGTGCGTCGGAATGCTGATTACTCACGAAGAGGCTCCTTGAAGGTTCATCTCTATCTTCACCGATGAAGGTTATGAAATCAGTTCACTGATTTGATGCCACACATCAGGATCGACCGGCACGCCGAGCCGAAGATTTTCTTCGCGCAGCCGAATCGTCTGCTCGCCCGGATAGCGCAGCGGCCTCGTCGGGTCGAGCGGCGCGGTGCCGTGCAGATGCTCAATGACGCCGTCTGCGATGCGAGCGAGTTCGCCGGCCTGCGTCACGTTGGCCGGATCGATGGCCAGAAAGATCTGCGACTGGCCAGCCTCGCGCATGGGGTCCAGGCCAAGCTCGTGCGTGGCCAGTCCGCCTGAGAGCATCGCCGCCATCATGTCGAGCACCAGCGAGAGCCCCGAGCCTTTCCAGTAGCCGACAGGCAGCGCGCGCTGCGTGGCCTCAATCGCGGCCGCGTCGGTCGTCAGGTTGCCCATGGCATCGAAGCCTCCCGGTACAGGCAGCGGCGCGTTGCGCTTGCTGTACGCGGCCAGCGTGCCGTAAGAGAACTGCGACATCGCCATATCGAGCACGACGTGTCCCTCGGCTCGCGGAATGGCAATCACCAGCGGATTGTTGCCGACCGTCGGTACGGCGGTGCCCCACGCCGGCAGGTTCGGCAGCGTGTTCGACCAGCACATCGCAAACATGCCCGCCTCCGCGGCGAGCCAGCCATAGGTGCCGCCGCGCATCCAGTGGTTGGTATTGGCCAGCGCCACGGCGGCGATGCCGTGCTGCTTTGCCAGCGCGATGGTGTTCTGCATCGCGGCGAAAGCGTTCAGGTTGCCGACGCCGCGATGCCCGTCCCATCGTTCGAGCGCGCCGAAGGCCGCCGTGCGTGTAGCCGCGGCGTTCACGTCGATGCTGCCGTTGCGCACCATGGCCGCGAAACGTGGAAAGCGATTGAGGCCGTGCGTGTACACGCCGTCGCGCGTGGTTTCGGCAAACAGGCGGGCGCTCAGAGCAGCGCGATCTTCGGCAAGGCCGAGTCGGAGCATAGCTCGGCGAAGAGCTTCATAGAGATCGTTGTAGGGAACTCGATGCATGTGGTCTATGGTAATGCTCAAGAGAGCACGGCCTGGGGAATAGGGAATGGGGATTTGGGATCAAGCGCGCAATGCTTTCAAGAATGAAATGTATTTGTTGGATATAACAAGACTTGATAGGGTGGGGAATGCTGTAAAGTTCGATTGCAGGGAGAAGCTGGATGGATGTGGTGAGCGCAATGCGTGAGGTGGCGGCTCCAAGGCCCAGAGTCGCGCGGCCGATTGTGCTGGTGGGGGCGGGCGGCATTGCGCACGACGCGCACCTTCCCGCGTACAAAAAGGCCGGGTTCCCCGTCGTCGCCGTCGTGGACCGCGACCGCCAGAAGGCCGAGGCGCTCGCGCGCGAGTTCGCCATCCCGTTCGTCGCCAGTACGATTGCCGAGGCCATCGCCTATGCGCCGAAGGACGCGGTCTTTGACTGCGCCGTGCCCGCGCCCGCGCAGACCAGTGTGCTGCCTCAGTTGCCCGACGGCGCAGCCGTGCTGCTGCAGAAGCCCATGGGTGAGACGCTGGCCGAGGCGACCGAGATCCTGCACATCTGCCGCAGAAAGAAACTGATCGCCGCGGTGAACTTTCAGCTCCGCTGGGCGCCGAACATGCTGGCCGCGCGCGCGCTTGCCGAAACCGGCGCGCTGGGCGAGCTGCACGACATGGAGGTTTCCGTAAGCTGCCACATGCCGTGGGAGCTGTGGGACTTTCTCAAGACCGCACCACGACTGGAGATTCTCTACCACTCCATCCACTACGTCGATCTCGTCCGCGCATGGTTCGGCAACCCGCGCGGCGTCTATGCAAAGACGGTGAAGAGTCCGCGCACATCGCACCTGGCTGCGACCAAGAGCGTCATCACCTTCGACTACGGCGACGACAAGCGCGTCTTCATCGCATCGAACCACAGTCACGACTTCGATCCGAAGATGCAGCGCAGCTTCGTCCAGTGGGAAGGCATGACCGGCGCCATGCGCGCGCGGATGGGCGTGAACCTGAACTATCCCATCGGCCTGCCCGACAACCTCGAATACATCCTGCGCGGCGACGGAGGCTGGAAGGACGCACCCGTCAGCGGCAACTGGTTCCCCGACGCCTTCATGGGCTCCATGGGCTCGCTGCAACGCTACGTGCAGGGCGAAACCATGAAGCTGCCGACGAGCGTCGAAGACGCCATCGACACCATGCGCGTCGTCGAGGCCGCGTACCGCTCAAGCGAGCAGGGTGGCGTCGAACTGCCCGAGATCAACTGAACGGGCCAGAGCCGATTTCCGGTTGCTGTGCACTGCTCATTTGCGCTCGTTCTCTTTTGGTTGTCATTCCCGCAGGGAATCTGCGCTTTGCTTCGGCTGGCACAGATGCACGTCCTCAGGAAGTCGGCTCTAGCGACCCATCCACCCGCCATCGACAGTCAGCACGGTTCCCGTCACATAATCGCTGGCGGCGGAGCTGAGAAACAGCGCCGCTCCGGCAAGATCGCGCGGCTGTCCCCAGCGCGCGGCGGGGATGCGCTCAAGTATCTGGCGATTGCGCGTCTCGTCTGCCTGCAGCGCCTCAGTGTTGGTCGTAGCGAAGTAGCCGGGCGCAATGGCGTTGACCTGAATCCCCTTCGCGGCCCACTCGTTGGCGAGCGCCTTGGTCAGTTGCGCGACTCCGCCCTTCGACGCCGCATACGCAGGCACGCGAATGCCTCCCTGAAAGCTCAGCAGCGACGCGATGTTGACAATCTTGCCCGCGCCGCGCGGAATCATATCGCGCGCCGCAAGCTGCGAAAGCTGAAAGACGCTGGTCAGGTTCACCTGCAACACCTGCTGCCAGTCATCCAGCGGAAACTCTTCCGCTGCGTGACGGATGATGGTGCCCGCATTGTTCACCAGAATATCGATGTGTCCGAACTTCGCCTTCACCTGGCTGAAGAGGTCTTCAGCCCCGCTGGTGGAAGAGAGGTCCGCGCGAAATGCGGCAGCCTTCGGGCCAATCGCCTCGGCTGTCTCGGTTGCAGGGCGCCGGTTGCCGTGGCATGCGACGCTTGCCCCCGCCTGCGCCAGCGCCGCAGCGATCGCCGCGCCCAGTCCGCTGGCCGAGCCGGTCACGAGAGCCACTTTGTTATCAAGACGGAAGAGATCAAGAATGTTCGATGAATTGTTTTGCATGTCTGATGCCACTCTACCCGGTGCGGCTTGAACGGAGCAAACACCACCGGCACGCTGCGTTGCAAGTGCGGCGTGACCGGGGTTATGATTTTTGTCCGCAAGACAACTACTTTCTATCAAGGAGGCTGTTCCTATGAGCTCCGCTACCATTGCTACACCACAAATCGATGGAGCAAAGCTACATGACTTTATGCTCAAGGCCGTGGGCGACATGGGCGCGTCCATGCACGGCGTGCTCATCCTGCTGGGCGACAGGCTGGGCCTGTACAAGGCCATGGCCGACAGCAAACCCATCACCTCTACCGAGCTTGCCTCGCGCACTAAAACCAGCGAGCGATACATCCGCGAGTGGTTGAACGCGAATGCCGCCAGCGGCTACGTGACTTACGATCCCGCAACGAAGTCTTACACGCTGCCGCCCGAGCAGGCAGTGGTGCTGGCCATGGAGCACGGCCCCGCATTTCTTCCCGGAGCGTTCGAGATCGTCCTGTCCTGCTTCAACGACGTGGACAAGATTGAAGAGGCCTTCCGCACCGGCAAGGGCGTGGGTTGGCACGAGCATCATCACGCGCTCTACCACGGCGTCGAGCGGTTTTTCCGCCCGGGCTACCTGATGAACCTGACGACGAACTGGATCCCCGCGCTCACCGGAGTAGAACAAAAGCTGCGAGACGGGGCCAAGGTGGCCGACATCGGCTGCGGCCTCGGTGCCTCCACCATCCTGATGGCGAAGGCGTTTCCAAACTCGGAGTTCTATGGCTTCGACTATCACGATGCGTCGATTGCGATGGCGCGCGAGGCGGCCAAACGCGAGGGCATCGGCGACCGCCTGCACTTCGAGGTCGCGTCGGCGAAGAATTATCCCGGCAAGGACTACGACTTCGTCGCCTTCTTCGACTGTCTGCACGACATGGGCGACCCGAAGGGAGCGGCAGCCTATGTTCATTCCACGATGAAGCCCGATGGCACGTGGATGATTGTCGAGCCCTATGCGGAAGACGCAACGGAAGGGAACCTCAATCCGGTAGGGCGCGTCTTTTACACAGCATCGACGATGATCTGCGTACCCGCGTCTCTCTCGCAGGAGGTCGGGGCGGCGCTCGGCGCGCAGGCAGGCGAGAAGCGCATCGGCGAAGTGGTCACGGCAGGAGGCTTCAAGAACTTCCATCGCGCCACGCAGACGCCGTTCAACCTGGTGTACGAAGCGCGAGCATAACGGGCGCAGGATACACGGCCGCTGCT
>NZ_DASUBE010000153.1:0-3165 GCF_035763405.1 Edaphobacter sp. | reverse complement strand
TGACTGGATCCAGGAGCAATCCCCAGGGCGGGCTACGACAGTAATCGCAAAGCGCGTCGGCAATCGGTTGGGAGTGGAATCTGATCTGGCGAACCTCAAGAAGTACACGTTGCGAGGCAGATCGCCCGAGTCGACTCAGTCCAGAAGGCGTCGCCACTATCGGATCTCAGTAGTTTCCGAGTCTGCCGAGTTCGGTGCATTGCTGACTATGGTAGCGGCAGTGCCGGCGCGATCTGGCCTTCGAGTGGGATCCGGAGGTGCTACATGCAACCGAAAGCGAGAGGTTTCTTTGATGGTAAGTGACATTCCGGCTGCCACCGCAACATCTGCGCCGATATCTCTTCCGAGAATTAGCATTAATGCAGATTGGATACGACCGTTCACGGACGCGCCAGCAAAGTTTTATGCGGGCGTTTGCAAAGAAGCGTTGAGTCGGACCGCCAATCGCCTTCAGGTGCAGGCGGATTACATCAAGATGCTTGCGGAGTGTGACACGCCTCATGGCCTTCTTGCCTGCAATTATGAACTTTTTCAGAGGTCCGCGGCGGTCTGGTTTCAAGAGATCGAAAAGGTCTTTGAACCGCTGCACACTTCTCTTCTGACGAACCGCCGAAGAATCGATTAGGGGCAGCGGTCACTATCATCACAAGGTCCAACGCCGTGATTGATGGGCTCTCCTTATCGAGAGCGGTACCTACCAAGCATCAACTGTGGGACGAGGGTCGAGCACGAACACATAGGAGAGGCGAATGCTGTGGGCGGCGTCAATGATGTGGGGTTACGTCGTCTCAGGAATCGATGGCGAGGTCGGCATGATCTCAGATCTGCTCTTTGATGACACGAATTGGAAGATGCGTTGGCTTGTCGTGAGAACAGGCGATTGGTTCCCCAACCATGATGTGCTTTTGCCTGTTGCCGTTTGGCGGTATCCCGACCCGGCTCGACACCAATTTGGGGTAAACTTAACAGTTCAACAGATTCGGAATAGCCCCCATGTCGAAGACGACCTGCCTGTGTCGAGGCAGGGAGAGGCCTACTCGCCACGCCATCGTGCGACGTCCGGGCCGCGCATCGGCTACGCCGCCCTTTCCATGTCCAAACCCAATGATCCACATCTCCGCAGCATAGACGCCGTCGTTGGACATCGCGTGCACGCAATCGATGGGCTAATCGGTCACGTCGAGGACCTCCTCATCTACGACGTCAATTGGAGTGTACGATTCATCAAGGTCGACACAAGGAACTGGGGCCCCGCTTGCAGGGTGTTGCTTCCACCGCGCCTGGTTCGAAAAATTGATTGGGCAGGGCGAGCGGTACATCTCGATGTCGGTCGCCGGGCGGTCGAAAACAGGTCGCTTTACGATCCGGCCGTCGGGAACGACGTAGCAGATGAGGAGCTGTTTCTTGCATGCAATGACATCAGATGGGTCAAGGAGTGACCATTCCTGATCGGAGGTAACCAGATGCAACAAAGAATCGCGGCACGTGATATTAAGCTGAAGCGAGCGTATAGCCCGCCTTCGACAGGGGACGGTACGCGGATACTGATCGATCGTCTGTGGCCGCGAGGGGTGAAAAAGTCGGATGCAGCCATCGATCGGTGGATCAAGGACATTGCTCCCAGTACGGCGCTGCGAAAGTGGTTCGGACACGATCCTGCACGCTGGCAGGAATTTCGCCGCCGCTACGCGACCGAGATCCGCAATCATGCTGACCAGCTTGCAGAGCTGCGAGCTGCGGCACACAAAGGGCCGGTCACGCTCGTATTTGGTGCGCGTGACGAACTTCATAACGATGCGGTGGTGTTGAGGGATGTCCTCTTGGGG
Source organism: Edaphobacter sp. (assembly GCF_035763405.1). Lineage (NCBI taxonomy): Bacteria > Pseudomonadati > Acidobacteriota > Terriglobia > Terriglobales > Acidobacteriaceae > Edaphobacter > Edaphobacter sp. The sequence goes on along the minus strand of NZ_DASUBE010000153.1, from coordinate 1,339 downwards.
CGGTAAGAAAACGCAGTCAGGACGCGATAACACGGCGCGCGATTGGCACCAGCTGGCTCCTTCCCACTGACGTTGCCCCCAACTTTTATCCAGCGGCAACTGGAGTCTGGCGGTTGAACTCCTCGGTTTGATCGGCGGCAAGGGGCCAAGGCGCGGAGCCCGCCGTAAGCGCAGCGGCTTGGCCCCGTTGCATCAAGAACTGCTCGGTGTAGGCAGCCGGTGTCAGCCAGCCGATGCGCGAATGGGGGCGCACGGTGTTGTAGTCGCGGCGCCATTCCTCGAGCGCAGCCCGGGCCTGGGCGAGCGAGGTGAACAGCGTCTCGTTCAAGAACTCGTCGCGCAGCCGGCCGTTGAAGCTCTCGATGAAGGCGTTCTGCACCGGCTTGCCCGGGGCGATGTAGTGCCAGTCGATGCCGGTCTCGGCGGTCCAGGCCAGGATGGTGTTGCTGGTCAGCTCCGTGCCGTTGTCGCTGCCGATCGCCTTGGGTTTGCCGTGCACGGCGATCAGCCGGTCGAGCTCGCGGGCCACCCGCCTGCCCGACAGCGAGAAGTCGGCCACGGCAAGCAGGCAGCGCCGGGTACAGACGTCGTAGATCGCCAGGATGCGGAACCGTCGCCCGCTCACGAGCTGGTCGGAGACGAAGTCGAGCGCCCACAGCTCGTTCGGGCGCGTGGGCACCGGCATCGGCGTCCTGCTGCCCAAGGCCCGTTTGCGGCCGCCGCGCTTGCGCACCATCAGCCGTTCCTCGCGATAGAGGCGGAACAGGCGTTTGTGGTTCACCACGAAGCCCTCCCGGCGCAGGAAGATCAGCAGGCGGCGGTAGCCGAAGCGACGGCGCTCCCGGGCCAGCGCCACCAGCCGCTCGCGCAGCTTCGGATCGGCGCGCCGGCGACTGCGGTAGCGCACCGTCATGCGCTGGCAGCCGATCACCCGGCACGCCCGCCGCTCGCTCATCTCATGAACGCTCCTGAGATGAGCCACGGCCTCCCGCCTGGCAGCGGGCGTCACCATTTTTTTGTCAGCAGATCCTTCAGCGCCGCGTTGTCCAGGTGCGCCTCGGCCAGAAGCTTCTTCAGCCTGCCGTTCTCGCTCTCCAGCGTCCGCAACCGCCTGGCCTCCGACACCTCCAACCCGCCGAACCGGCTCTTCCAGCTGTAGAACGTCGCCTCGCTGATCCCGTGCTTGCGGCAAAGGTCGGCCGTCTTGGCCCCGGCCTCGTGCTCTTTCAGCACGCCGATGATCTGCTCTTCGCTGAACCTTGATCGCTTCATCGTCTGGTCCTTCCCCAAAAGGGCCAGACTCCACTTCAACCCGGATTAATCGCCGGGGGCAACGTCA
>NZ_DASUBE010000152.1:0-24366 GCF_035763405.1 Edaphobacter sp. | reverse complement strand
GGTGAAGACTCCGGGCGGCGAAGAGGCGCTGGTTCCCTTTGCGAAGGAATATCTGATTAGGATGGATGTTGCGAGGAAGCGCATCGAAATGCGGCTTCCCGAGGGCCTGCTCGACATCAACGCTCCCATGACGGACGAGGAGCGGCGGGAGATGAGCGAGCGCCGCGAGAACGAATAGTACAGCCATGCGCTTCGACATCATCACGATTTTTCCTGAATTTTTTGGCGGCATCTTTGGTCACGGAGTGGTGAAGCGCGCCATTGCCAACGGGCTGGTGGAGATCGGCTTGCGCGACCTGCGCGACTTTACCCACGACCGGCACCGCACCGTGGATGACCGTCCTTTTGGCGGCGGCGAAGGCATGGTGCTGAAACCGGAGCCAATCTTTGATGCGATTGAGTCGCTGAGCATTACTCCCAAAACAGAGCGCGACATTGCGAAGGAAACCGTGGTCCTGCTTTCGCCACAGGGGCGGCCATTCACGCAGGCAGTCGCACACGAGCTGGCCTCGGCGGAGCGCGTGGTGTTGATCTGCGGACGATACGAGGGCGTCGATGAGCGGGTGAACGAGATGCTGTGCGACCGCGAACTTTCGATCGGCGACTACGTGCTCTCGGGCGGAGAACTGGGGGCGGCGGTAATTGTGGATGCAGTTGTCCGACTGCTGCCGGGTGTGCTGGGCAACCCGGACTCGTCGCGTTTTGAGAGCTTTGGTGCTGAGGACGCAGGAATAGACTCCAGCACTGGAGACGGGCCGCCACGCTCGACCTACGGAGCGGGAGGTCTGCTGGACTATCCGCACTACACGCGGCCGGCGGAGTTTCGCGGGGTCTCGATTCCGGATCCCCTGCTGGGCGGTAATCACGAGACGATTCGGCAGTGGCGGCGACGGATGGCGCTCAGGAAGACGCTGATGAACCGGCCTGATCTGCTGGACAAAATTGCCATGAGCGATGAGGACCGCGAGACGCTCGACGAGCTGCGGTTTGAGCTGGGTATGGAGGCATGAAGGGCGTATTTACCGCAAGATAGGCCACAAATTACGCGATTTCGTGTACACTGGAAGTCGAGTCTAAACCCAAGAAAGTTCCTGTCATGTCCATTCATCCAATTATGCAGAAGCTGGCCGCCAAGGTTGCGCGGACCGATCTCCCCGAGTTTGCCCCTGGCGACACCGTTCGCGTTCAAGTGAAGATCCGCGAAGGCGAGAAGGAGCGGCTGCAGGCTTTCGAGGGCATCGTGATTGCCAGCCGCAAAGGCCCGCAAGGCACCTTTACCGTCCGTAAGATGAGCTTCGGCCAGGGCGTCGAACGCATCTTCCCGTACAACTCGAAGGTGGTCGATAAGGTCGAGAAGATTCGCTCCTACCAGGTCCGCCGCTCGAAGCTCTTCTACCTGCGCGGTCTGCGCGGCAAGGCCGCCCGTCTGCGCGAGGTCGAGCGCGCCAGCTAAATCCATTCCGTTTTCTTGCAAAAAGGCCACGGCTTCGGTCGTGGCTTTTCCTGTCCGGCGCTTTTCTGCCCCATACCTTTCCGGTTCACTGCGTGGCGAGTTATACACTCGATGCTGAAGAGCATGGCCCCCACTCTTACGACACGCACATCGAAACCAGTCTCGCCAGCGACCGCAAAGCAGCGGATGCTGAAGCAACTGGTGTGCAGCGACGCTCCGGAGCAGGCGCTCAGGCTCCGGGGATTCGTGCGCATCGCCGGCGTCGACGAGGTCGGACGCGGCGCGTTGTTCGGGCCTGTCGTGGCCGCGGCCGTAATTCTGCCCGAGTGCATGGACACGCTGGCCGAGGCGGGCTTGAAGGACTCGAAGCAACTGCCTCGCGAGGCTCGTGAAGAGCTGGATGCGCTGGTCCGAGGAATGGCGCTTGCGGTCTCCGTGGCCGAGGTAGACGCCGCGACGATCGACCAGGTGAACATCTATCAGGCGACCCGGATGGTCATGCACGCGGCGGTGCAGGGACTGGCGGTTGAGCCTGACCATCTGCTGATCGATGCGATGCGGCTCGACCATCCGTGCAGCCAGACGAAACTGATCTACGGCGATGCGCTTAGCCTTTCGATTGCGGCGGCCTCCGTGGTTGCGAAAGTGTATCGGGATGCGTTGATGCGGAAGCTGGACGAAGCGCATCCGGGGTACGGGCTGGCTTCGCACAAAGGCTATGGGACGGCAGAGCATCGGCGTGCCCTGCGAGAGTTCGGGCCGACGGCGCTGCACAGGAAGACCTTTGCGCCGGTACGCGCCACACTCCAGCAGGCGATACTGGGAGAGCAGGCTGTATCGAACCTACTATTTAACGACATGGAGACAGGTGAGTGGGACTGAAGCTGATGTGTGTTGTAGCGCACCCGGACGATGAGTGCTTTGCCTTTGGCGGCGCGCTGGCATTGGCCGCCGAGCGCGGGATCGAGACCTACGTGCTCTGCCTAACGGATGGGCAGGCGGGCAGCTATCGCGGCGATGCGAAGTCGGGCGAAGAGCTGGGAGCGATGCGGCGCACGGAGTTTGCCGCGTCGTGTGAGGCGTTGGGCGTTGCACGCCACGAACTACTCGACTACCACGACGCGCGGCTGGAGTTTGTGAACTTCTCCGAGGCAGCCGGGCGGCTAGTAGAGCGGATGCGTCAATATCGCCCGGATGTCGTGATTACGTTTGGCGGCGACGGCGGGCTGAATACACATCCGGATCACATGATGGTCTCGGCGCTTGCGACCTCGGCGTTTCACTGGAGCGGACAGACGAAGCGGTATCCCGACAAGGGTGCGGTACATCAGGCGCAGCGTCTGTTCCATGTCAGCACGAACTTCTTTCTGGCAGGACGCTTTCCGCCGAAGCCGATTCCATGGACGGTAAATCTGGACATACGCTCCGTGCAGCAGAAAAAAGCTGCCGCATTTCGCCTGCATACATCGCAGATGCCGCTGGTGGAGCAGACCAAAACGGAGTTTGAAAAGTTTGGCGTCGAGGAGTTCTATACGCTGGTTGCGGCTGCAGAGCCTGAGCCGGCGCGACAGATGACGGACTTGTTTGAAGGGCTGGCGTAGTCGCGCTTCCCTTACCTTGCGTGAATGCTATGGAAGACTTCGGAGCAGAGACGGCCAGCGACCCGATTGCCTTGTTCAGTGTATGGCTGAGCGATGCCGAGGGGGCAGAACTGAATGACCCGAACGCGGCGGCGTTGGCCACGGCCACGACAAGCGGCGTACCGAGCGTTCGCATGGTTCTGGTGAAGCGCATCGACGAACGTGGATTTTGCTTCTTTACTAACGCGGAGAGCCGGAAGGGCCGCGAGCTTCGGCAGAACCCGCGTGCAGCGATGTGCTTTCACTGGAAGAGTCTGCGACGGCAGGTGCGCGTTGAGGGCACGGTGACGGAGATTCCCGGCGCCGAAGCGGATGCTTACTTTCACACGCGCACCCGGATGAGCCAACTCAGCGCGCTCGCTTCCGCGCAGAGCCGCGTACTCGCCAGCCGCGAGGTGCTGGAGTCGCGCGTGCGCGAGTTTGGGACGAAGTATCCGGGAGAAGTTCCGCGACCGGACTTTTGGAAGGGATACGTGCTTCGGCCGGAGCGCGTGGAGTTCTGGATCAATGGCGTCGCGCGCCTGCACGATCGCTTCCTGTTTGTGCGCGCAGGCGACGGCTGGGTGAAGGAACGGCTGTATCCGTGACGCTCTGCTAACGGGCGGAATGCTCCACCCTCGTGGAGGCGGGTTTGGCCTGACGCTTCTTCAACGCAACATAGACAACGCGCGCCAGCAGCAGCACGCCGAGAACAGCCGTGTCCTTCCAGGGCGTGCGGACACCTGCCTTGACCAGCCACCAGAAATGAATGACTCCTGCGATCGCTGCGGCATAGATAAGGTAGTGGAGACGCCGCCAGTTTTTGCCCCCCATCGCGCGCATAATGAAAGCCGGCGACGTGACTGCAAGCAGAAAGAGACAGAGCCAGGCGAAGAGCCCGACCTGAATGAAGCGACGCTTCAGGAGGTCGTCGAGGATGCCGGGCCAGATCTGCAGCCACTCGGTGACGAGGTCGCCGGGATGGCCTGCACGCAGGCTGTTGATGGCCGAAGGCAGGTCATATCCGGAGAAGAGAAAGACATACGTCGCAAGATGGAGCGTGGCGTAGAAGAACGCATATAGTCCGATGAGGCGGCGAAAGCGCACAAGCCACGCGATTTTTGGCGAGAGCCGCCGAATCGGAGTGATGGCCAGGCACGCGAGCAGGATGTAAAGCGTCCAGTTGCCCGTGAAGTGCGTGATGTAGTTGACCGGATCCGGGTTCAACGCGAGTGCGCCGGTTGTGTAGAAGTGCAGCAACCACAGAAACGGCGCGAGGCACAGAAGATGGACCAGAAGTTTGAGGGTGATGATGGCGCTTTTTGGCATGGCTTCAACTGAAAATAGAGCGGCGTAACTGCGTGGTGTTGTGCAGAGAGATGCACCCCTGCGATGATAGAACCTTGAGACTATGCCTGTTCCCTATCTTCGCCGATTGACTGGAAAGGACAGGAGCCATGCCGCCAACCGGCAACTGGCCCGCTTTCTTGCTTTTGTCGCAGGAGCCACAGATGCCGGAGGATTTGTAGCGACGCGGCAATACAGCTCGCACATGTCCGGCATAACCTCCGCGATGGCAAACCATCTTGCAACAGCCGCTCTGATGCCGGCAGCAGCGGGACTGAGTTCGATACTGGCGTTTGTAGCCGGAGCAGCCTGCACCGCGGTGCTGGTGAACTGGGGCCGGCGCAGGCAGATGCAAAGCGAATACGCATTTCCCCTGTTCCTGGAGGCTGCGTTGCTGGCCTGCTTTGGCATCATGGGCAGGCGGTTTGAAGAGCACCATTGGCTGCTGGTCTCGGCCACCGTAGGGCTGCTGTGCTTCACGATGGGATTGCAGAATGCCATCATCACGAAGATCTCTCAGAAAGAGATTCGCACGACGCACGTCACAGGCATGGTGACCGACATCGGCATTGAGCTGGGTAGGCTGATCTATTGGAACCGAGGAACGCATCCCGGGAGTGAAGAGGTACGGGCCGACCGGGATAATCTCTGGTTGTTGACTTCGCTGGTCGGCTTGTTTGTTATCGGCGGCATAACAGGCGCCATCGGGTTCGAGTATGCCGGGTTTGTAATTACCCTGCCGCTGGCGACGATTCTTCTTGTGTTGGCCGCGGTCCCTGTGACAGATGACCTGCGAAAGATAAAGATTTGGTGAGTACGATTGCATATAGCGAATGTAGCTCGATACCTCAGTAGTTCTTTTTAAGGTCCATGCCGGCGTACATGCTTGCGACCTGGCCGGAGTAGCCGTTGAACATCTGCGTAGGGATGGTGCGGGGGATGAAACTGGTGTCGATGCGACGTTCGTGCGCCTGCGACCAGCGCGGATGATCCACGTGCGGGTTGACGTTCGAGTAGAACCCATATTCATTCGGGGCCATGTCGTTCCACAGCGTGTGCGGCTCTTTATTGGTGAAGTGGAGTTTGACGATCGACTTGCCGCTCTTGAAGCCGTACTTCCACGGCACAATGACACGGACTGGCGCGCCGTTCTGGTTGGGCAGCACCTGTCCGTAGCAGCCGAAGGTGAGCAGCGTGAGCGGGTTCATCGCCTCGTCCATGCGCAGGCCTTCGGAGTAAGGCCAATCGAAGCCGCTGGGAAGCTCCGGCATCTGCTTGCGGTTCAGGTCGGAGAGAAACTGAACGTACTTCGCCCCGGGAAGAGGCTGACAGAAGTTGATTAGTTCGGAGAGCGAGTAGCCATCCCATGGGATGACCATCGACCACGCCTCGACGCAGCGGTGGCGGTAGACGCGGTTTTCGATGGGCCGGTATTTAAGCAGCGTGTCGATGTCGATGGTGAGGGGCTTTTTCACCATACCCGTCACCTGAATGGTCCAGGGGCGGGTCTGGAGCGTGTGAGCATTCTTGGCGGGCTGATCCTTCTCGACGCCGAACTCGTAAAAGTTGTTGTAGTTTGTGGCTTTATTGAAGGGCGTCTGCGTCTCGCTGGTGGTGTATTTACCGGGGACGGTCTGGAGTTCGGCGGCAGCGTGCGCCTCGGTCTCGGGATCGAGGATGGACTTGAGCCTGGAGCCGGCGATGGCGGCTGCTCCCAGGGCCGCGGCCCCGCCAAGGAAGCTGCGACGGTCCAGACGGAACCGCTCGTAGGCGTGCTGCGGCGTAATCTCGGAGGAGGGTACATCGGCGCTGCTGGACTTGCGGAGAAGCATCGTGCTGACCTGTCCTTTCCTGCTGCAAACTACTGCTATTCGGTATGACTCACGAACCGCTCTATGGTTACAGTACGCTTTCCCGGAGCCCCTGGATGGGCTATTTCATCGAATAGAAGGCAGTTACGATGGAAGAGATTCGATAGATTGGATATAGATGGCTACCATGCGGAAGTTGGGCAGGTTTTGGGTAGGCGGGCTCGCGCTCGCCGTTGTGACAGCGAGTGGTCAGAACAGAACACCGGCCGAACGCGATCCGGCGAACCTTGCCGGAGAGCAGATTCGCCCCGCCGTCACTGTTCGCAGAGTCGCGGCCAATGAAGGCGCTGTGGCCCTGTGGCAGAGCCTGCAAAAGCTGCGCACGCGAGCGAGCCTGATGATGGTGGTCGCCCATCCCGACGACGAAGACGGCGGAATGCTGACCTACGAGGTGCGCGGACAAGGCGCGCACGTGGCCATGCTGACGCTCACTCGCGGCGAAGGCGGCCAGAACCTGATGTCGGGCGACTTCGACGGCGCGCTGGGACTGGTGCGCACACAAGAGCTGCTGGCAGCGGACCGCTACATGGGCGTCGATCAGATGTGGGGATCGGTAGTGGACTTCGGCTTCTCGAAGACAAAAGAAGAGAGCCTGAAGAACTGGGGCCACGAGCGCGTCCTGTACGACGCAGTGCGCGCGGTGCGGCTCTATAGGCCACTGGTCGTAACGAGCGTCTTCGAGGGCGGTGTTACTGACGGGCACGGACAGCACCAGGTCTCGGGTGAGATGGCACAGGAGGTCTTCAACGCTGCGGGCGATCCCAGCGTCTTTCCAGACCAGATTGCGGCGGGGCTGATGCCGTGGAACCCGCTGAAGGTTTACGCACGCGCGCCGCTGTTCCGAGTCTCGTCGAAGGGCATGTTCGATTACGCAACGGGGAGATGGGCCCCTGCGCGGTTTTACAACTATGTGACAAAAGAGTGGTCGAACGAGTCGCCGAAGCCGAACGTCGTCATCCACGAGGGCGACTACAGCCCCGTGCTGGGCATGAGCTATCTGCAATTCGCGCGCCTGGGCCTGGGTTTGCAGAAGACGCAGAACGGCGGCATGGGCGTTCCGGCCGCAGGTGAGTTCGATTCGGCGTATCACCGCTACGGTTCGCGCGTGCAGACAGGCGACGAGGAAAAGAGTTTCTTCGACGGCATCGACACGTCGCTCACTGGCATTGCAACGCTCGCTCCCGATGAGAAAAGTTTTCTGCGACAGGACTTGGAGAAGATCGACGGACTGGTCGAGCAGGCAGTTGCAACGTACTCCATCGCGGCTCCCGAGAAGACGGCTCCTTTCCTGCGCGATGGCCTCAAGGCTACCGATGCGCTGATCGCCAAGGTGGAATCCAGCGGAATCTCGGCGCAGGAAAAGTACAACGTGCTGCACGAGCTGCGCGTCAAGCATGTGCAGTTCAACGATGCGCTGGTCGAGGCGCTTGGCCTGAGCCTGCGCGCGCAGGTCACGTCCGGCACCGATGGCGGAGGACCGTTTGCTCGGTTCGGCGACGGCGGCGATACGTTCGTGACGGCAATACCGGGCCAGACCTTCGGCGTTCGGGTACACGTCGCCAATGGAAGCGGCGAGAAGGTGGTGTTGAAATCGGTCGCACTCGATTCACCCATCGGAGCGCAGACACAGCAGTCGGACGCCGCTGGCAATACGGACACCGCGCTGACCGCGAACGCCGCACGTGACGTGCGCTTCACTGTGAAGCTGCCGGAGCATGCCGGGGTCACGCGACCCCCGTTTACTCGCCCAAACGATGAACAGAACTACTACGACATTGCCAATCCGGCAATGCGCAACGCTTCGCTCGCCCTGCCTCCGCTAACGGCGTGGGCCACCGTGAACTACGACGGCGTGGACATCAAGTTGGGCGAGGAGGTGCAGACACTCCATCGCGTGACCGGGCAAGGCACCGTGTACGAGCCGCTGGTGGTGGCTCCTGCAATTTCGGTTTCGGTGTCTCCCGCTGCAGGCGTCGTGCCCCTGACAGAGAAGACCTTGACCGTCACGGCGCATGTTCGCAGCAACGTGAAAGGTGTGGCGCGCGGAACGGTGCGGCTGGAGCTTCCCTCCGGGTGGTCTGCGAATCCGGCGACTGCGGAGTTCTCGTTACCGAAGGACGGCGACGCGGTGGACGTGCCCTTCGTCGTCACGCCGAGCAAGATGACAGAGACGGCCTACACCATGACGGCAGTTGCAACCTATGCGGGCGAGGAGTACCGCGAAGGCTACAAGACCGTGGGCTATGCGGGTCTGCTACCTGCGAATCTTTATCGCCCGGCAACGTATCGGGCGCGCGGAGTCGATGTAACGGTGGCAACCGCTCCCGGCAGACGCGCACTGCGCGTGGGCTATCTGCCTGGAACAGGTGACGAGGTGCAGGCATCACTTGAAAACATCGGCGTCTACGCGACCACGTTATCAATGTCCGACATCACAGCGGGCAGGCTGAGTCACTTTGATGTCATCGTGCTTGGCGTGCGCGCCTACGCGGCGCATCCAGACCTCGCCGCGGCAAATGCTCAACTCCTTGCCTACGCAAAAGCGGGAGGCGTGGTGATTGTGCAGTACAACTCCAGCCAGTTCGACCACAACTTCGGCCCGTATCCTTTGACCCTTGGCGGCAACGGCGAGCGCGTGGTGGACGAAACCGCTCCGGTGAAGCTGCTCCAGCCGGACAGCCCCGCGCTGACGTGGCCAAACCGCATCACCGAACGCGACTTCGACAACTGGTACGAGGAGCGCGGGCACGGATTCATTGAATCCTGGGACCCGCACTACGACGCCCTGCTGGAGACGCACGACCCCGGTCAGGACCCACAGAAGGGCGGCCTGCTGGTGGCGCGAACGGGTAAGGGAGTCTACGTCTACATGGCTTACGCTCTCTACCGCGAGTTGCCGGAAGGCGTTCCCGGAGCTTACCGACTGTTTGCCAACCTGCTGAGCCTGGGCCGCGCTCCAGCACGCGGCACGACAATCCCCACAGCGAAATAGCGCACATTGCGAGAACACGCAGGTTGGTGCAAACTGTTCGCATGATTAACGGCGCGCAGCAACGACAACTGATGAGTGCAGCGGACATGCTGCTCGATGCCCGCAGGACCAACACCCCCATCCCCGATCTTCCCGCGGATGTTCGGCCAACGACTCTGGATGAGGCCTACTTCATTCAGGACAGACTGGCCTGGGCCTATGACGACATTGGCGGATGGAAGGTCGGCGCCCCATCCGCTGACGCGACGCCGATGTTCGCGCCCATGCCGCTGAACTGGATGTCATGCACTGGATGCGAGTTGCGCGGCATCACCCATCGCTTTCGCGGCATCGAGGCGGAGATCGCGTTTCTGATGGGCGACGATCTGCCTCCGCGCGACACGCCGTATACGCGCGAAGAGGTGCTGGCGGCGATTGAAAGCTGCCACCCTGCGATTGAGGTGATTGAGACCGCCTTCATCGCACCGCTCGAAGTATCGCGGCTCTCCATGATCGCCGACCTACAGATCCACGGCGGATTTGTCTTCGGCAATGCTGTGCCGGATTGGCAGAAGATCGATTTCACCAAAGAGAAGATCACTCTGGCGATCGATGGCTCGGTGCGCACTGAGAGGACCGGCTCCAACACCTCGGGCGATCTCCTGCGGCTGCTGCCCTGGCTTGCGAACGAAGGCGCTTCTCGAACCGGCGGCCTGAAAAAAGGCGACTGGATTACCACCGGAAGCTGGACCGGTCTGGAGCAGGCATTCGCCGGCGCAGGTGTGGATGCGACGTTTTCAACGGCAGGTAAAGCCCAACTGCGGTTCGGCAAATAAAGGACAGACGGATGGCGAAGTTGGGTGATGGTGTTGAGATAGTCGCTCCGGAATCGGCACGTGCAGCCGAGGTGCTGACTCCAGAGGCCACGGCATTTGTCGTCGGGCTGCAACGGGCATTCAACGCACGGCGCAAAGAACTGCTGGCGGCGCGCACGGCGCGGCAGGCAAGGCTCGATGCAGGCGAGCGTCCGGATTTTCTGCCCGAAACCAAAGCTATCCGCGAGAGCGAGTGGACGGTCGCTCCTCTGCCCCAGGACCTGCTCGACCGTCGCGTCGAGATTACGGGCCCGGTGGATCGCAAGATGATCATCAATGCGCTGAACAGCGGCGCGAAGGTCTACATGGCTGACTTCGAAGACTCAACCACGCCGACGTGGGAGAACGTCATCGACGGGCAGGCTAATCTTCAGGACGCTGTGCGGCGCACGATCACCTTCTCCGATCCGGCGAGCGGCAAGCAGTATGCGCTCAAGGAAAATCCGGCCGTACTGTTTGTGCGCGCGCGGGGATGGCATCTCGACGAGCGGCACGTCACAGTAGACGGCGAGCCGATGTCGGGTTCGCTGTGGGACTTCGGCCTGTATGCCTTTCACAACGCGAAAGAATTGCTCGCGCGCGGCTCAGGACCCTACTTCTACTTGCCGAAGATGGAGAGCCATCTCGAAGCCCGGCTGTGGAACGATGTCTTCGTAAAAGCCGAAAAAGATTTAGGACTGAAACCGGGTTCGATCAAGGCCACGGTGTTGATCGAGACCATCCTCGCCACGTTCGAGATGGACGAGATCCTGTGGGAGTTGCGCGAGCACTCCGCCGGATTGAACTGCGGACGGTGGGATTACATCTTCAGCTTCATCAAAAAGTTCTCCGGCAACGACGGCGTGCTGCTGCCCGACCGTGGGCAGGTCACGATGACGACGCATTTCATGCGCAGTTACTCGAAGCTGTGCATCAAGACATGCCACCGCCGAGGCGTGAGCGCAATGGGCGGCATGAGCGCCTACATTCCCATCAAGAGCGACCCGGTTGCGAACGAGACCGCGCTCGCGCAGGTGCAGGCCGATAAAGAACGCGAGGCCACCGACGGACACGACGGCACCTGGGTCGCACACCCCGGGCTTGTGCCTGTCGCGCTCGAGGTCTTCAACCGCGTCATGCCGCAACCGAACCAGATCGACAAGCAGTTGCCGGATTTTCATGCGACGGCGGACGACCTGCTGAAGGTCCCCGATGGCTCCATCACCGAGGCGGGACTGCGGCAGAACGTCGCCGTTGGACTGGGCTATCTGGAGGCGTGGCTGCGCGGCATCGGCTGCGTGCCGCTGTTCAATCTGATGGAGGACGCGGCCACGGCAGAGATCAGCCGCGCGCAGTTGTGGCAGTGGGTACATCATCACGCGCATCTCGAAGACGGAAGACGCGTGACGGCAGAACTGGTCGAAAGCGAGATCGACCGCGAGCTGGCGATGGCGGAGATTCGCGTGGACGCCGCGCGTTTCGAGGCTTACAAACACGCAGCGTTTCTGATGCGCGAGTTAGTTAAGGCGCCGCACTTTCAGGAGTTCCTGACCATCCCGGCATACGCGCGGGTCATGGCTGCCGGTCTCTAATGGGCCCACGCTCCGGCAGGCTGCCGGATGCGCACGTTCATCCGGTTTCAGGGTGGCAAACGCGAGACAATATCCACATGCGCATCGCGCTCTTCGGCGGCACGTTCGACCCGCCCCACCGGGGCCATCTCGCCATTGCCCGAGCGGCCGCTGACGCATTTCACCTCGAGCGCGTCCTCTTCGCGCCGGTCGGACGCCAACCGCTCAAACAGGACCATCCCGCCTCTTTCGCAGACCGGCTCGCCATGGTCGCGCTTGCCTGCGCGGGCGACCGCAGATTCGAAGCGTCAGAGATTGACGCGCCAACTCCAGACGGCACTCCGAACTACACCGTCGATACGCTCGCCCGTCTCCGCGCGCTGCATCCCGGCGCTGCTCTCTTCAACCTGGCCGGTGCCGACAGCTTCCTTGACCTGCCCCACTGGCGCGATCCCGACCGGCTTCTGGAGCTCGCGGAGTGGATCGTCGTCAGTCGACCTCATTTTTCGCTCGACGACCTCGACGCGCTTCGCCTCACTCCGAAGCAGCGCGCCCGTGTCCATCTTCTGAAGACAGTCGAGGAAGACATCTCAGCCACCAGCCTCAGGCGACGTCTCGCATCCGGCGACTCCCTCACCGGCCTCATTCTTCCTGAAGTTCTCGCGTACATTCAGACGCATCATCTCTACGGCACAGCGCAACGCTGAATCCCTTCCACACAAAAGAAAGGCCCCACGAAGGGGCCTTTCTGCCGAGTGTTCGGCGAGTTGTTAGTAATACAGCTTGAGGGCAAGCTGCAGAACACGTGAACCATTCCTCAATCCCGTAATCTTGGCGAAATTTTTCACGTTGGTGAAGTCCAGCGAACCGGGGTTTGCAAGTTCAGTCGAGTTGAAGGTGTTGAATGCCTCCGCCCGGAACTGGAACCGCGTCTGCTCGTTCACGTGGAACTCCTTGAAGATCGACGAGTCCAGGTTGCTCATCCCGGGTCCGCGCGCCTGCATTCCTTCGCCGCCCAGCGGTGAATAGTCCGTCTGGCCGATTGCGGTAGCAGCCGCGGGGTTGACGAATGCCGACGGGTTCAGCCACTGGCTCGCGTTGTGTTGACCGGCGTACATATCCACTCCGTGAACCACATTCGCGTTGCAACCAAAGCCCGACGTTGTACCGATCGGGCAGCCAAGGTTGAACGGCTGTCCGCTCTGGTAGCCATAGATGTAGTTCACCGACCATCCGCCGAGAACTGCATCGACGACCCGGTTCGAGCTGCCCAGCAGCATCTTGCCACGGCCGACCGGCAGCTCATAACTACCGGAGACGTGAACAATGTGTGCCGCATCGACATCGCACAGCGCGTAATCGCCGTGGATGCCAAAGCCCGGCAACCACTGCGCCCGGTAGTTCGGCGTGCCCTTCGCCTGCGTCTTCTGGTCCGACATACATTTGCTATAGGTGTAGTTGGCCAGCAGCGTCAGCCCGAAGTTCATCTGATGCTCGTAGGTGGTCTGCATGGACTGATAGCTGCTCACCGCGTCCGTGGTCTCATAGGTGGTGCCGACCGGGAAGTTCGGGTACGGAACGTTGGCTTGCACGTTCATACCCACCGGCAGGATCTTGTTCAACGAGTTGTGCCCGGCCAGGTTGTCCAGATGCCGGCCCAGCGTCCCCACATACCCGATCTGAATCGAGTCGTGGTTGGTGAACTGGTCCTGCACGGTCAGATTCATCGTCTGGATGTACGGCGTCTTGAAGTCGTACTGCCGTCCATACAGGTTCACGCCTTTGCCGCTGGCAATCGTCGGGTCCTGTAGATCGATCGTGGTGAACGTGTTTGCAAGCGTGGCTGTCTGACCGTTGGAGAGTTGAAGTGCCTGCTGCGAGGTCGGCGCGTTGAACGTGACCTGATAGAGGAACGGATAGTTCGTGCCCAGCGTTCCGCCGTAGCCCAGGTTGCCCAGCGCACCGTAGGCCGTGCCATAGCCTCCGCGCACCACCAGCGTCGGCGTAATGCGATAGGCAAAGCCAATCCTCGGGGCAAAGTTCGTGTTCTGCGCGTTGCCCAGCGTCAGCCCGGGAACGCATTTGATCGCGATGCCGCTCGACTGCAACAACGCATCAAATCCAGCCGAGCGAGGCACCTTACATCCCTTATCTGAGATGTAATACGTGCCCGTCGCGCCGTTGCCGCCGTCGGCGATAAAGTTCGCCTGCCGGCCCGAGACCTCCGCATAGGGAGTGAAGTAGTCCCAGCGCAGACCCAGATTCAGCGTCAGCGTCGGCGTCACCTTCCAGTCGTCCTGGAAGTACGCGCCGGTGTACCAGCGATGATCGCGGGTCGTGACGATGTTCGATCCGGAGAAGGTGCTCAACCCTCCCAGATTATCCACGCCGCCTCCGGTCAGCGAGCCGCCCGGAACCGTCGAAGCGATCGGCGTCAACAACAGGTCCGCCATTCCGGTCTGGCCGGAGCCGTGGTTGGGAATGTCAGAAAACTGCCCGTTGAACGTGAAGTTCCCTCGCCCCTGCGGAGGCTGCGAGATGTCGCCCTCAAGGCTGTCCACCTGAATGCCGGTCTTGAACGTATGGTTGCGGAAGACCTTGGTGACATTGTCCGAGCCTTCAATGCTGTACACCGTCTGGATAGTCGGCGTGTAGTTGCCCACACCGAGTCCCGTCAATCCACTGATGTTAATTGGAGGCAGGCCGCCGTTGTATTGCACCTGCGGAATGCCCTGAATCCCGTACTGCGCCGGAATGCCGAACGTGTCTCCGTAGATCGACTTCTGATACTTGCCGGCGTGCGTCATGCCGACGTGCATCTCGTTGGTCAGAGTCGGCGTGAAGACGCGCGTGTAACCCACGGCAAACGCATACGCAGGGAAGCTGTCATTGCGCGCGCCGCCTTGTCCCACGGCCAGTCCCGGCAGGTTGCCCGGAACGATGTTCGTGATATAGCTCCTGTCGTAGACGGCAAACAGAATGTCCTTCGGGCTCAGGTTCTCGTCGATCCTGATGTCGTAGGAGTTTGACTTCGAGCTCTGCTTCGGCGTGAAGAAGAAGTCGTTCGCAAATCCGCCTCTGGTTGCAGCAGGGTACAGATTGAGCAGTTTAATCGCGTTCTGGTCCAGGCGAGAAGCCGGAAGAACGTTAAGTTGCGACACGGAACCCGTAAAGTTCGTCTTGCCCGCAAGGCTTCCCGAATAGAACGGATCGCGCACATAGATCGTGTTGCCACTGTTATTGGGCAGCCCTGTAATCGTGTCCACCTGGTGCGGCCCAATCTGCCGCGTCGTCGCTGGGTCAAGCACTGTACCCAGAGGAAATACTCGACCGAGAGCATCGGTTCGCGTTCCACTGTTGCCCGTAATCAGGTCCTGTAGGTTAGTAAAGCCGCTGCTCTGCATCAGGGCTGTCGGCACCGTGCGGGTCGCAGGCGCACCATTCACGACCCTGCCACCCTGATAGTCGAAGAAGAAGAACGTCTTATCGTGACCGTTGTACAGGTGCGGAATCACAACCGGGCCGCCAATCGTTCCGCCAAACTGGTTCTGGCGTAGCTCTGGCACAGGTTTGCCCGCCTGCTTGGAAAAATAATCGTTCGTATTCAGCGCGTCGTTGCGCAGATACTCCCACAGGTCGCCGTGCAGGCGGTTCGTGCCGCTCTTGATGGCGGCGTTCACAATGCCGCCGGTCGAGTGGCCGAACTCCGCGCTGAAGTTGCCGTTCTGCTGGTTGAACTCCTGGATCGCGTCAGGCGGAGGAGTGATGGCCGCGTCGCTGCCCACCGAAGCGCCGCCGTAGACCTCGATGTTGTTGTTGATGCCGTTCAGCCGGATGTCGTTCTGCCACATATTGACGCCATTTACCGCGTAAAACGCGCTGTCGGTCGTACCCGCACCACCGGTTGGCTGGCCAATCGGGGCCGTCGAAACGCCCGCCGAGAGCTGCGCCAGCGAGACCCAGTTGCGCCCGTTCAGGGGTAGGTTGTTCACCGTCTGCGTGCCGATTGTCTGGCCTATGGCCGCATCTTCGGCCTGCAACAGCGGTGCCGCTGCCGTTACCGTTACCTGCTGCGACACATTGCCCGCAACCAGCGAAATATCGACCGTCAGGGTCTTCTGGACGTGGATATCCAGGCCGCGTGTCACATACTTCTGGAACCCGTTGGCCTCGCAGCGGATCGTATAGGTTCCTGGACGCACCGCGTCAAAGACATACGTCCCTGTCGAGGTCGAAACCGTCGTTGCCGGAACGCCTGTCGCATCGTTCGTCAGCACCACCGAAGCGCCGCTCACAACGGCTCCTGTGGCATCTCGCACCGTTCCGGTTACACCGCCGGTGTCCACCTGCGCCACCAACGCGGCGGCACCAAACATCACCGCCAGCACGGCACACAGACCCATGAACCACATCCTGTTTGTCTTGCTGCTTGCCTTCACTCGTATCACAGATATTCCTCGCGAAAGTATTCAAATTCACACACGACGGCGCAGAATCGACATGTCGACTACGTCACCGCTAACGTTAGTGATTGCGCTATCAGGTAGCGTTATCAGATTGAATCACACCCCATAGCTTCCGTCTACCCAATTTTCTTAAAAATCGCCGTCAATAGCCGGATAACGCTTACCGCCCACCGATTCAGAACATTCCCTAAGGTTGAGCCGCATCAGCGGGCATGATGGCCCCGGCCTGCACCCAACGGCTAATGATGGCGATGTCCGCGTCCGAGATCTTCGGCGACTTCGGCGGCATCGGCATGGGGTCGTTCGCCGGGCCTTCATGCCGGATCAGCCGCACGAGCAGGCTCTTTGCCGGATCGCCAGGAACCAGCACCGGGCCGTCATGTCCGCCCTTGAGCATCCCGGCGCGTGTCTGGAGGCTCAGACCGCCCCGGTGATTGAAGCCTCCATGGCAGCGGTAGCAGTTTGCGCGCAGAATAGGCTGCACCTGGGTCGTGTAAAACTCCGGCGTCGCCGCGTTATCTGACGCCTCAACCCTTCCTCCCTGCAACCCCCACACCACCCACGCTGCAATCAATACACTTACGCCCGCGACAATCCGCCTCATCCATTCTCCGTTGTTAACCATCAGCCCAAGGGTCTGTTAACTATCAGTATCAAGGGTCTGTTAACTATCAGTATATGGAACCCTGATGATTACTTTCACCTCCCCGCCGGGTCTCTATAAGATAGGAACTGCTCTGGCGTTCCGCGCCTTCGACATCGACGATGCGTATGAACGCTTCCATCCCGGCCCTGCTGGCGCTTGCAGTCCTGTTCCTTCTGCCCGTCACCGTTCTTGCCAAGACGACGCGACACCGCGCCCACTCGGCATCGCATTCGACCAGCGTCCACCACTCTCACAGCAAGGCCACCCACGCCACAAGCGTTCGCGCCACGCGCCATCGCCGGTCACAGCCCAAGGCTGTGCACGTCAGCAGCTCACGGTCTGCCACAGGACATCACCTTCACCGCACCAGCACGATGACCGCAAAGCGCGCACCCTCGAACGAGACCGCGGGCGCAGCCACCGGCGAGGCGACCTCCAACGACTTCATCCGCGCCGCCACGGCGGAGACCTCAAAGGCCCACACACCCGCACTCGATAAGACCCGCGAAGACGCCCACGCGGAGGCCCGCAGCCCCCGACGTCGCTCGCGCAGCCGACGGGCAGCCAGGGCCATCCCCGTCACCAGCCGCACTAGACAGAAGGCTGAGCCGCCCCGCACGACCGAGGCAACCATTCCCACGCCGGTCGCGACGCCGGTTGTGCTGTACAACAAGCGCGGACGGCTCATTATCCCCCCGCCTCTGCGCGGCTCCCACGAGATCCTCGTTCGCCAGAACGAGGTCGCCGACCGCGACGGGCTCACGCGCATTCAGGACGATGCGGACCTCGACCACATGCGCAGCGAAGGGCTGCTGGTGTCGCTGCCCATGAACAGCACGCTGCATGTGGACGAACGTCTCCCGGAGAATCGCCGCTACTGCCGCCCGTGGACGGCTCGCTTCCTGGCCAATCTTGCCCGGGCACACTACGCTCGCTTCCACACGCCGCTCCAGGTCAACTCCGCCGTGCGCACGGTCGAGTTTCAGGAGCACCTGATGCGCATCAACGGCAACGCCGCCCCGGCAGACGGTGATACGGCCTCGCCTCACCTGACCGGACAGGCAGTTGATCTGGCCAAACACGGCCTCTCCCGCACCGAGATCGCCTGGATGCGCGGCTATCTGCTGCCGCTGGTGCAGGAAGGCCGGATCGACGTGGAAGAAGAGTTCAAGCAATCCTGCTTTCACATCAGCGTTTACAAGAACTACGTTCCCAACAACGCCGTCCCGCGCCGCAGCATCGCGGCAACGCGCAGCACCGAAGCCGCCCTGGCAACGGCCATCCGCTAACTCTCATCTCTCACAGCCCTCTGGATCACCGACGCGCAGCAACCCCGCTGCTGTGATGAAATAGAGTCTGCACTGCCATGCCCCGCTCCGGCCCCATCTCGCTGAGTCTGCCGTCGTTCTCCGGCGCCACGCGCGGCATTATCGTGGCGAACCTCGCCGTCTTCTTCGTGCTGGCGCTTCTGCACTGGCTCGCTCCCGCCTTCACCATGCTGCTGCTCAGCCACTTCATGCTGGTGCCGCTGTTGGTCATGCGCGGCGAAGTCTGGCAGCTCCTCACCTACTCCATCATCAACGAAGGTGTGCTGAGCATCCTCTTCGCCATGCTCACGCTCTGGTTTGTCGGCTATCTGCTCGAAGAGGTTCGCGGCTCGCGCTGGCTCTGGGAACTTTACGCCACATCGGCCATCGGCGCCGCTGTGCTTGCCTCGGCCCTCTCCTACACGCGCGTGCTCGGTCTCAGACCAGAAGACATCGGCGGAGGCGCATGGGCAGGCATCTCAGGCCTGATGATCGCCGTCGCCATGCTCTTCGGCGACCAGGAGTTCTACCTCTGGTTCGTGCTGCGCCTCAAGGCCAAGTACATGGTGGCCATCTTCATCCTGATCGAGGTTGCGCTCCTGCTGAAGCAGGCAGACACCTTCGGCGCGCTGCTCGATCTCTCAGGCATAGCTGCTGGCTTTCTCTTCACCCGCTTCGCCCCGCGCCGCGGCCTTGCCTTCGGGTTCTCTGAGCAGTACTTCGGCCTGCGCAACGGCTACTACCGCTGGAAGCGCCGCCGCGCCGCCCGCAAGTTCGAGGTCTACATGCGCAAGCAGAACCGCGAGGTCCACTTCGACAAAGACGGACGCTACATCGACCCCGATGAGCTGCGCAAAGATCCAAACGACAAACGCTGGATGAACTAAAGCCAGCCCAGGCCATTTCCCCTGAAGATATAGTCCTTGCGACTACATCCTGATTTGTCTGTCATTCCCGAAGGGAATCTGCGTTTCGCTTCGGACCGCACCGAACTACTTCAGGGAAGATGCTCTAGTTGCGCACACCCACCCTCGGTTTGCTCAGCCGCATCACCAGACACTTGGCCGCGCCGCCTGCCTTCAGAAACTCACCAAGCTGCACCTCGATCACGCGGAAGCCGCGCGCCTCAAGCCGCCTCTTCAGTTCCCTGCTGATCTCGTTAAGGATAATCGTGCTGCCCACGCTGATGGCGTTCGCGGCAAACCGGACCGCATCCTCTTCAGCGAGCGCGATGCGCTTGTCCGCCTGATAGAACGCTTCGATCCGCTCAACGGAGACACGATCAAACGCCTCCGGAAAATACATCGCGCTGCCGTCCGCAAGCGGGGCGAAGCAAGTATCGAGGTGGTAGAAACGCGGGTCGATGAGGTGCAGCGGAGTCACGTCCACGCGCCACGCCTCCCGGAGAGCGCGATGACTGGCCGCCGTCGTGCGCGGTCCATGCCCCGCCCACAGACGCGAGCCATCGATGGCAAACAGTGCGTCGCCTTCGCCCTCAAACGGCGTCGAGCGAGGAATGTCGATGACGGTATAGCCAGCCTGAAGAAACCAGCGGCGGAAATGCCGCTCTTCGCCCTGACGCTCAGGATGGAAGAAGCTGCTGAGCGCCACAATGCCGTTGCGTTCCAGTCCCGCATTGGCCGTAAAGACCATGTCGGGCGAGCCGGGCTGCGGCTCAACGAGCACAACTTCGGCGACGCTGCTCACGGCATCGTAGAGACACTGCCACTGCTCCGCCGCACGCGCGCGTGAAGAACCGTGGACGTTGCCCGCCATCCAGGGATTGATGACATAGTTCACGTCGTAAAGCCGAGGCGAACACATCAGGCAGGTGGGCCGGACAGCCTCCGGCTCATACCTGGAAAATGGGACCTCGGTTGCGCGTTGGATTGGCTGCGTGCTCATCAGACTCTCCTTCGAGTGCTTCTAAGACGAGCCTGACAGACCGCGGATACATGTGTCTATATGAATGATTATACGGGCTTTAGTGCATATAGATGCACTGAAAGCAAGGCGTCTCGCTCCCGTTTTTTGTTGTCACACCCGCAGGGAATCTGCGTCTTCCATTTCGGTTGCACCAAACTCAGTTTCAGGAAAAATGCTTAAGAAAGCTCTGAATCAGTCCTTGCTTTGAAGGGGCTCGACTTCAGTCACGCCGTAAATCCTCCCAATCAAACGCGGCTTTACAGGCTGTAGAAAAACTCCGTTTTGCTTAAGGGCACGGCTTCAGCCGTGCCGCTAACGCTGCAAAATCAACGCGGCTTTAGCCGCTGAGGTACGCTTTCTTCCCGGCGAGACACTTCTTCATCACCCTCTTTAGCCCCTGAGGTGCATTTTTGCTACAGCAGCGAGTTTTTCCGCAGCCTGTTTAGCCGCTGAGGGAATGCTTGAGGACTTAAACAGACCCTCCCTAAGAAACCTCTGATTAAGTCTCCGATTTTTGATCCGTCATTCTGAGCGCAGCGAAGAATCCCCGCATTTCTTTTCTGCGCCGATTCATTCCGTGGCCCTCCGATACTTAATCAGAGCTTCCCTAAGTCTATTGATAAGCCACAGTGCCCTTCTTCACGTTGATCGTCCACGGCTTCGGCGTCGGCAAATGCATCTTTCCATCACCGATCTCAAGCGGCATCCAGAGATAGCGCGAATCCCAGAGCGTGCCGGGCTTCCACTGGTCGGCCATGAAGATGACCACGGTTGATTTCTTGCCGACTACCTTCAACAACATGCTTGATTGCGAATCATACGTATTGGTCTCCGGCGGAGCAATGTTCTGGAACTCCGTCCAAGGGCCTTCGAGCGTCGGGGCGGTGGCATAGACATTCGGGTTCGGCTTCCATCCACTCAGGTGAGAGCCGATGACATAATACAAACCGTTGTAGTGAACGAGCGCGCCGCCTTCAAGCGAGGTGTGGACGATACTCATCTGCTTTTCGACGCTCAAATAGTCGTCCGAAAGTTTTGCAATGACAAAGCTCCGCGTCGGGCGCGTCTCGAAGATGAGATACGCGGAGCCGTCGTCATCGACGAACTGGCCGATGTCGCGGCTCTCCATGCCGAGCGGGCGGAAACTCTTGACGTATTTGTAATCGCCGTCCACCGTATCGCTGACTGCCACACCCACGCGGGCCGCGCTGTAGTGGCCGTTGTCGAGGTGCATGTACATCACGTACTTCTTCGTCTTCGCGTTGTAGAAGACCTTGGGACGCTCAAGGACCAGCCTGGGACCGAGGTCTGCCGGAGCAGCGAGCTTGAGCACCTGATTGCGAAAGGTCCAGTGCGTCAGGTCCTTCGAGGAGTAGCAGGCAACGTAGCGTTTGTCCGGATCGAGTCCCTGCGTGCGGTCCTCACCGAACCAGTAGAAGGTGTTACCTACTCTCAGGATGCCTCCGCCATGAGCCTGAATCTGCTTGCCGCGGTTGTCGAGCCAGACGGCTCCGGGCTTGATGGGCGTGGCGGCAAAACTGATCGCAGGAAGGCAGAGAACGGCTATGAGAAGAAAAATTCGGATGCGCACTGGGCCTTTTTATCAGAGAGTCGTCAGCTTGACCATCTATAGGTTTCCGCGCAGCGCCTGTTCGCGCTCGATGGCTTCAAACAGCGCCTTGAAGTTGCCTTTGCCGAAGCTGCGGCTGCCTTTGCGCTGGATGATCTCGTAGAAGACGGTGGGGCGGTCTTCGACAGGGCGGGTGAAAATCTGAAGCATGTAGCCTTCGTCGTCGCGGTCCACCAGGATGCCGAGGCGTTCGAGTTCTTCGATGGGCTCGTCAATCTTGCCGACGCGGCCTTGCAGCTCGGTGTAGTAGGTGTGGGGCACGGTGAGGAAATCGACGCCCTGCTGCTTCATCTGCGAGACGGTGTGGAGGATGTCGCCGGTGGCCAGCGCAATGTGCTGGACGCCAGGCCCGCCGTAGAAGTCGAGGTACTCTTCGATCTGCGATTTGCGGCGGCCTTCGGCCGGCTCGTTGATGGGAAACTTCACGTAGCCGTTGCCGTTGGCCATCACCTTCGACATCAGCGCGGAGTACTCGGTCGAGATGTCGCGGTCGTCGAAGTGCTGATAGAGCGAGAAGCCCATCACATTGTGGTAGAAGTCCACCCACTCGTTCATGGCGTTCCAGCCTACGTTGCCGACGATGTGGTCGATGTGCAGCAGGCCGGCAGGGCGGGCGACGGGGTCGTTGGCGACGGGCTGGTAGCCGGGCAGGAAGGGGCCGTTGTAGTGGCCGCGTTCGACGAAGGTGTGGATCGTGTCTCCGTAGGCGGCGATGCTGGCGAGGGTCACGCGGCCGTGGTCGTCGGCGATCTCGGTCGGCTCCTGGACGCTGCGCGCGCCTCGGCGGGTGGTTTCGAGCCACGACTGGCGGGCGTCATCGACCCAGAGCGCGATGGCGCGGACACCGTCGCCGTGACGGCTGACGTGGGCGGCGATCTCGGAGCCGGTGCGGAGCGCGGTGGTGAGGACGAAGCGGACTTTTCCCTGCTGGAGAACGTAGCTGGCGCGGTCGCGGCGGCCTGTCTCCGGGCCTGCGTAGGCGACCAGCGACATGCCGAAGGCGGTTCGGTAGAAGTGGGCGGCCTGACGCGCGTTGCCGACGTAGAACTCGACGTGGTCGGTTCCTTTGAGTGGGAGGAAGTCTGCGGTTTGCTGCTCGCCTGAGACGTTGGCCTGAGTTGCCATGGCGTTCTCCTGTCTCGGAGGATAAGCCTATCGGGAAACGGTTGGCCAGCGGCGGGCGGGGAGGATGGCGGCGCGGCACTCGCCGAGATCGAGTCGCGGTTGGCCGGGTGCTTTGGCGTGGGCGCGGAGGATAATCTCGTCGCCGTCGCTGAGGAAGGAGCGGACTTCGCCGGTGGGCAGCTTGATGGGCTCGGCTCCGTTGCGAGTCAGTTCGAGGAGGCACCCTGCGGAGGAGTCGGCTGGGCCGGAGATGGTTCCGGTGGCGAGCATGTCGCCGGTCTGGAGATTGCAGCCGTTGCTGGTGTGGTGGGCGATGAGCTGAGCAGGGCTCCAGTAGAGGTCGCGCAGGCTGGACTGGCTGAGGCTAAAAGGTGGGAGCCTGTTGGCTCGCATGGTCTCGGTGGTGATGGAGACTTCGAGGTTGACGTTCGGGATTTGTGTGCGGGAGGCGAGGTACTTGAGCGGCTTCGGATCGTCCTTCGGGCGGGAGTGCATCGGGACCATGTAGGGTTCGAGGGCGGCCATCGGCGTGATCCACGGGGAGACGGAGGTGCTGAAGCTCTTGCTGAGGAAGGGGCCGAGAGGCTGGGACTCCCACGATTGGAGGTCGCGGGCTGACCAGTCGTTGAGGAGGCTGACTCCGAAGATATGTTGGCTCGCCTTCGCTATCGGGATGGGGGTGCCGAGCGGGTTGGGCTGGCCGATGTAGAGGGCGAGTTCGAGTTCGTAGTCGAGGGCTTTCGTCGGTTCGAAGTTCGGTTGAGCACCTTCGGTGGCGGGTCGCGTCTGGCCTGTGGGGCGGATGATCGGGAATCCGCCGGGGATGATGGAGGAGGCTCGCCCGTGGTAGCCGATGGGGACGTGTTTGTAGTTGGGGAGCAGGGGCTGGTTGGGGCGGAAGAGGCGGCCGACGCGGGTGGCGTGGTGGATGGAGGCGTAGAAATCGGTGTAGTTGGGGATAAGGACGGGTTTGACGAGGGTCGCTCCGGCGATGGAGTGGAGAGCGGCTTCCGCTTTCTTGCGGTTTGGCGAGTTGGCGCTGAGCAGTCGGGTGAGACTCTCGCGGAGCAGGGTCCAGGCTTTCGGGCCGAGTGACATGAGGGGGTTGAGGACCGGGGCCTGGCAGACGGCCTTCAGGGTGGGGGGCAGGAGGTCGGCTGCGGCGTGGAGGTCGAGGAGATGGGCACCAAGGGCGACGCAGAGGTGCTGGGTGTCTTCGACCTCGAAGGCTCCGTAGGGCAGGTGGAAGGTGTTGGCTTCGGGCAGCCAGCTTTTTTGCGTCGGTCTCATGGGTACCCCCTCCCCCATCTTTTGTGCAAAATACTTCTAACAAAGGACTTAGGTTCGGACTATATACCAGAAGTCCTTATATTTTGGGGTGTTTCTTTGTAAAATCCTAGAAATACAGGGTTTGGTGGCTTTGTGTAAAGACATTTATGTGTCGGGCTTTCAGAGGGTGCTGAAAAAGTGTCTCGCCGGGAAGAAAGCGTACCTCAGCGGCTAAAGCCGCGTTGATTTTGCAGCGTTAGCGGCACGGCTGAAGCCGTGCCCTTAAGCAAAACTGACTTTTTCAGCACCCT